>JBBQEC010000294.1:0-2740 GCA_038320305.1 Candidatus Limnocylindrales bacterium
TGGGCGTGGAATGTCCCGATGCGCGGCGGCGAGGCGGTTCAGCAGGTCAGGGAGAGGCGCACAGCGTGGTTCCACCGCACACAGCAAGCGTCGTCGTAATGCCGTCGCTCTGCTCGGCGATGCCGTCGTTCAGTCGGTAGCCGAGCCGGACATCGGTCAGCTCGAAGCGACCCTGCTCGCGCGGCGTTATCTCAGCCACGATGCCGACCGTGGCTTCCTTCGTCGCGGCTGCGTCGTTGCTCACAACGGCGCCCTCGAGCGGCTCGAGGGGTTCGAAGACTGTTCGTGATGGATCAGGTGAGCGCGACAGGTAGAAAGCAACGTCGGCGCCGCTGACCTGGCCAATTGGATTGGCGCTCAACAGCTCCAGTCGGTCGCCAGGGCGAACGCGAACGTCCAGGACAAGCGTGCGGGTGGGCGAACCGAGCTCCGCCGGCAGGAACATGTGCAGGTTTGCCGGATCGTTGGGCAACGGATAGCTGTCGACTGTCGACGATGGCGGCGATGGCATATCGCACGCAGCCGCGATCGCCACTACGGCCACCATGAACGCGGCCTTCGAGACCACGTGTCTCACGCCCCACCCCTCCGTGTCGGAACCCCTCGACAGGCACCAAGCGACTCCAGGCCCCGAATCAACCCGTGTTTTGAAGTCCTGCGGCGACGCCACTGACGGTCAGGTGGACGAGGCGGAGAAGCTCCACTCGCTGCGCGTCATGGGCGGGCAACGCGCGCAGGCGCGCAAGCAGCATCACCTGCAACTCCGACAGCGAGTCGACGTACGGGTTGCGCAGCTCGATCGAGCGTTGCAGCACGGGCATGTTGTCGAGGCGACCCGCGCGACCGGTGATGGCGAGGATCTGTTCGACTGCGGTCTCGTACTCAGGTTCGGATGCGGGGCCCGATGGCGCGCGCGCCCGCGCCGCCAGTCCAGGGCGGCCCTTCCTGCTCGACGATGACTTGGCTGAGCAGCGCGCCGAGCAGCTTGACCTCGCGTGCGAGCGCGTCGCGCGCGCCGAACGTGCCGACACCGCGCGGATCGGCGCGCACGGCGGCATTGACGTCCTTGATTGGCTAACGGCCCGGGCCACGTCTGCAACGTAACCTTGCACATATGACTGAGCAAGACGTCGCGTCCGCGCCGACGACAGTCACGCTCGTGTTCACGGATCTGGAGGGCTCGACCAGGCTGCTGAACGCGCTGCGCGACGCGTACGGGCCACTGCTCGAGGACTACCACGAGCTGATCTCGCGGGTCTACACCAGCCACGGGGCAACTCAGCTGGATCAAGCCGGAGACGGGCTCTTTTACAGCTTCTCGAGCGCGCGCCGCGCTGTTGCCGCGGCAACCGATGCGCAGCTGGAGATGGCCCGTCACGAGTGGCCCGGAGGCTCTGTCGTCAGAGCACGCATCGGCATTCACACCGGTGAGGCTACGAGCCGGCGCACTGGCTTCGTCGGCATGGACGTCCATCGCGCCGCTCGAATCGCATCGTCCGGGCACGGCGGCCAGATCCTCCTATCGCAGGTGACCCACGATCTGGTCGTGGCCGACCTTCCCGCGGAGGTGACGCTGACCGATCTCGGCGAGCACTGTCTCAAGGACCTGGCCCAGCCGGAGCATCTCCACCAGATTGCGGTCGATGGCTTGCCGACCGCATTTCCGCCGCTGAAGTCACTCGTGACACTACCCAACAATTTGCCGCGCTACCTGTCGACGTTCGTCGGCCGACGCGAGGATGTGGCAGAAGTCAGGGAGCTCGTCGTCGAGGCGCCCCTCGTAACGCTGACCGGACCCGGCGGCGTCGGCAAGACCAGGCTGTGCCTGCAGGTTGCCGCGGAGCTGCTTGAGACCTTCGCCGACGGTGCGTGGCTCATCGAGCTCGAGACGCTGAGCGACGCGAGTCTGGTCGCCCAACAGGTCGCAGTCGGACTCGGCCTCGTCGAGGCACCCGATGCGGACTCTCGCGACTCGGTCATGGGCTTCCTGCGCGGCCGCGAGCTCCTGCTCATCCTCGACAACTGCGAGCACGTCATCGAGGCCACGGCTCAGCTGGCCAACACCCTGCTTAGGTCGTGCCCCGGCCTGCGCATCCTGGCCACGAGCCGCGAGCCGCTCGGCATCGCGGGCGAGCATCTGTACCCCGTCCGGTCACTGTCCGTGCCCGACGAGCGAAGACGGGCCACAGCGGCGAGTGTCGCGGGCTCTGAGGCCGTGAGCCTGTTCGTCGAACGCGCCCAAGCAGTTGATCCGCAGTTTCAGCTGGTGGACCAGAATGCCGGTGCAATCGTCGAGATCTGTCAGCGACTGGACGGCATCCCCCTCGCCATCGAGCTGGCCGCCGCGCGCGTCAGAGCGCTCAGCGCGCAGCAGATCGCCGAGCGCCTCGATGACCGCTTCCGACTTTTGACCGGCGGCAGTCGAACGGTAATGCCGCGCCACCAGACACTGCGCGCGGCCATCGACTGGAGCTTCGATCTGCTCCCGAACACGGAACGCAAAGTGCTCTGGCGGCTATCCGTCTTTGCCGGCCCGTTCTCGCTCGATGCTGCAGACGCCGTCGCCGCCGGTCCGGACGTAGAGCAATACGAGGTCGTCGACCACCTGACTCGTCTGCTCGAGAAGTCGCTCGTCAATCGCCAGGCAGACCACTACAGGCTGCTGGAAACCGTCCGCGGGCTCGCTCGCGAACGATCACTCGAGTCGGGCGAGTCTGAGTCGGCATTCGAGCGCCATCGC
>JBBQEC010000295.1:0-2669 GCA_038320305.1 Candidatus Limnocylindrales bacterium
CGACGCCCGCACCGCGTCCATGTCGCCGGCGAGCCGCGCGCGGGCGATCCAGAAATCGAACGTCGCCAGAGCCTCCAGGGTCTCGTCGAGTGCGTCCGCGTGGCCCGCGACTATCTCCGACAGCTCGTCGAGGATGCGCTCTTCTTCCGCCTGTGCCGTGAGCTGGGCCTCGCGCCAGGTGTTGCCCAGCTCAACGACGACGAGCGGCTCGATGAACAGCGTCTGGCCGCTCCCCGACTGGTCGTGGACGATGCCTTTGACCTTGCCGCGCGCGTCGGCACGGACGGGGACGACGTAACGGCCGTTGCGCAGCGTGACCAGCGGTTCCTGAAGCGCTCCGCTGATATCGCTCTGGCGCACGATGGTCTCGAGCCTGCTTCGGAGACGCTCATACGCGACGCGGACCGCGCGGCGCAGGCCGCCCAACGCGGGCGAAGCTGAATCGAGCAGCTCGCCGGCTGGGTCGATCGATTGCTCAAGTCGTGCGCGAAGTTGCGGCAGCGGCTTGATGGAGCGGCCCAGGTCATGGAGCAGGACCGGGCGCTCGCCGACCAGCGCCTCACCCACTCGCGAAGCAGCGGCCAGCGTTTCGTAGATCTCGAGCAGGTCCGAGCCCGACAGCCGTCCGCCGCGGCGCGCACGCCTGACGTGCGACGCGATGTCATGCGCGCCGCCCACACCCAGGTCAGGTCGGCGCGCAGCGAGCTCGCGTGCCTGATCGGTCTCGTCGAGCATCCGCGCGACCACGACCGCGTCCGCGGAAGGCTTGAGTGCCTCCACCAATCGTCGAGACGGCGCGAACGCGGTGAGTGCAGCGAGCCGCTCGCGGACCTGCGGGTACTCGAGGATCTGCTGGCTGCGCGCGTCCATGTCTAGCGCCGCTCGTACGTGAGCACGACCGCGCCGCTCCCGAACTGATGCGTCTCGGTCAGGCGCAGGTCGACCTGATCCTTGAGCGGCGGGAAGAACGGCGTGCCTCCGCCGATCAGCACCGGGTGCAGAACGACCCGGTACTCGTCGATCAGGTTCGCGGCCACGAGCGGAGCGGCGAGCGTCGCCCCACCGACATCGAGCTCGCCGTCGAACTCTGCCTTCAGCGCCGGCAGCGCCGCGACGATGTCCGTGCGAACCAGCCGGCTGTTCCAGCCGACGCTTTCCAGCGTGCGCGAGAAGACGATCTTTGGCTTTGGCTGCCAGATACGCGCGAAATCGGCCTCGACCGGGGACGTGTCGGGATCGTCGAGCGCGAATGGCCAGTACGCGGCCATAGTCTCGTACAGCCTGCGGCCGTAGACGAAAGCTGGTGCCTCGCGCGCCCGATCGTTGAACCAGGCATGGATTTCCTCGTCGATACCCACCCAATCCAGCGAGCCGGTGCGCGAATTGATATAGCCGTCGAGCGAGACGCTCATCGAGTACACGACCCTTGCGCTCATCAGGCCCGAATCCTGTACAGGCGAGCTTCGCCGTACGTAGCGAAGCCCAGACGGGTGAGGATGGGCTTCGACGTGTCGACAACAGCGCGCCCCACGGCAATCCGGGCGCCAGCCTGACGGGCTACTTCTAGCCGCTTGCTAACTGAGGCTCGATAGCCGCCCAGTCCACGCGAATCGGGCAGAGTGCCTCCGCCGGTCAGTCGACAGACATCGCTGGCAACTTGGCATCCGGCCGAGGAGACGGCGCGTTCGCCCACGTATGACACGACCCGAAACGCACCGTTCTTGTCCAAGGGATGTCCCAACGAGCGAAGCTGCATTTCGCGTCGGTCGCCAGACGAGGGCTCACTTCCCCATACCTCCGCAGTCACACGCTCCGCATCGTCCAGCCGCTGAGCGTCTTCGACCACGTACGCGACCGCTGCGCTGCTCCCCGGCACGCTTGGCAGGCCACGGCTGATGTCCAGGCCCACGATGTCCATCGCCTTCAAAAGATCCGCTCCCTGGCGCACGAGCTCCGCCTCAACGGAAGCGCTGGTGGCCGGCGAGATCCACCAATGGATGGCTTCGTAACCCCGTCGCCGGGCCGCGTCGCGGACTGCCGCGAGGGCCTCGTCCGGTTGAGTCACGTTCTCCGGCATGGCGTAGAAGCGGATCCGTGCCCAATCGGGACAGTCGAGCACGGAAACTCCTTCGATCTCGAGTGCTTGTGCCCCGGTGGGCGTCCAGTGCCACACTCGCGATGCCTGGAGCACGTCCTCGCTGGTCAAGCTGGGCATCGTCATCTCGATACGGACGCGTTTCCGGCGATCGAGAAACGCCACGGCCGTTCAACCCAGCCTGGGCCGGCGTAGTCCACGCCGATGCGCGGCCCTACCTTGATCTCGAAGGCCGGGTCCAACTCGGGACTCTCGGCCAACCACAGCTCGGTGCCGAGGGTCAGGTCGTGGCCGTCCTGAATACGCGTAACGGCGAGCGCTTGGCACAGACGCGCCGGACCCGCGCCCAGAATCGAGTCAGGTTCGTCCGGCCGCGGACGACGCGCGCGCATCAGCTCAACGCCGAGTCGCGGCTCGATCGCGCGGATGAGCACCGCGCCGGCGTCACTGCCGTCATTGGCGACAACGTTCAGACAGTCATGCATGCCGTAGACAAGGTAAACGTAACAGCACCCTCCGCGTCGGCGTCTCTCCCGAGACCCTCCGCTGGATCCCAGGCGCCCAGGCCCAAGTC
>JBBQEC010000296.1:0-2663 GCA_038320305.1 Candidatus Limnocylindrales bacterium
ATCCTGATCGCCGTGTTCAACGGTGTTGGACTGCTCGCCACTCTGTCCGTCCCCTTCTTCGCCGACCGGATCGGCACGCGGCGCAGCCAACTGGCCGCGGCGGGGCTCGTGGCCGCCGTCGGCAGCCTTGCGATTGCCCTGACCCCCGGCGAAGGGCCTGGGTCGCTGATCTCGATCGGCGCCGCCGGGCTCCTCGGGATCGGCATCGGGGCGTTTTTCCCCCTCTCCCTCGCGCTGCCCGTGGATGTCGCCGATGGCCCCTCAGAGGCGGCCTCCATCTCGGCGTTCATGCTGCTGGTCGGCTATCTCTTCGCGTCCGTGTCGCCGGTCATGCTGGGCGTCATCCGGGATGCGACCGGCAGCTTCACCGTCGTCCTCTGGCTGCTCGTGGCGATGGCCGCGGCGATGGTCCCACTGGCCCTGTCGCTCGGAGAGGGACGCCTGCGTCGCGCCGGAACCTGATCCGTCGGACTGCCTGCCGCATCGACTCAATAGCTGAGGATCTGGACTCCCTGGCGCTCGAAGTCCACCCGATTGCGGGTAACGACGACCGCGCCGAGCTCGAGCGCGACGCCACAGATTAATGCGTCACCAACCGCTCGCTTCCCACCGGCACGGTGCCGGGCTCGACGAGCTGCGCCGGCCGACCTGGCGGCCGACGGGCTGGTTGAGACGTACTCGAGGGCATGGAGAAGCGTCTCCAGATGCCTCAGGTCGCTGGACCCTCCAAACGAAAGCGTTTCGCAGGTCACCACGTCGCACGTGTAGAGGTCATGACCCTCCTCGATCAGCCGGGCGAGAAGATCGATTGCAGCGTGATCACGGTTGCCGTGGTCGATAAGGAGCGTCGAGTCGAGGAGATATCGCATCAGTCCGACACCTCGCTCCGCTGTTCCTCGACCCACGCGCTGACCTCCTCACGGGTCATCGGCCGGCCACCCTTCGGCACGAGGGAACCGATATTTGCCTCGATCGCGCGGCCAAGCCGGTCCCGCTTGACCCGCTGGGCAACGGCATCGGCAACGTAGCGGCTCCGTCCGCGAGGGCCGGCGAGCTCGTCGACCTGGCGGAGAAGTTCCTCGGGCAGGGTCAGGTTCGTACGTGTGAGGGTCATCGCTCGCTCCGAGTGTGCGTTGGTATGCGCATAACGTAGCACACTCGTTCAGAGGCCCGTCGACCGTCACCCCGCTGGCGATCGCTGTCTGCCGCGTATGTGGCCTGGTCAGGAACGCGGTCGTGGCGGCCGAGCGTTAGGGCCGGATCGATCTTCGGGGTGAATGCCCCGGTCGCTAGCCGATCCCGAACATCGGCAGGCAGGGTTCGAGATTCTCGATCGAGACCGGATAGAGGTCCGGGCGCCAGTTCTCGCGCGTGAGTGCGGAGCGCTGATGGACGACCGGGACGCCCCGCGGCGCGACGGTGAAATCCTCGCCGGCGGGGAGATAGCCGAGCTTGCGGGTGACACCCAGCGAGGCGGGGTTGTCCCTGGCGGCAGCCGTTTCGGCTGCAAGCGCGCCGAGGCCCTCGAAGGCGAGGAAGAGGACCGCGGCGCGCATCTCCGTGCCCACTCCCCGGCCCTGGAAGACTCGGCCCAGCCACGAGCCAGTCTCGACCGTGCGGCTGGTCGCGAAGTCGCTGGCCCGCACGTCCTGGACGCCGACCAGGCGCCCCTCGAATGCAACGGCCAGCGGCAGATGCCAGTCGGCTGGTGCCCATGAGGCTCGAGTGCCCCAGAAGAAGCGCAGGAACCCACGCTCGAACTCCGGCGATGGCAGATCCGTCCATGCCACCTTGAACGGCATGACCTTCGGGTCGTGCACCCCGGCGCGAGCCACGTCAAGGAGCTCCAGCAGGTCAGCATCCGTCGGGGCACGCAATTCCAGGCGTGCCGTGCGGACGCGCAGGTCGAAGAGCGGCCACGGGTGCGTCATGTCAATCGGGACTCTGTATCCGGGCGGGAAGGGCGTGGGTCAGCCCGGGATCGCGCTCGGATCCTCGCGCCGAAGCAGGATCCCGAGGTTGCCCTTGAACGGCCCAACATCCCCGTCATGCGAACCGGCGAGTCCAGCGTAGATCTGGGCGACGTGGTCGAGGTCGTGGACGGCCCAGGTCGCGAGAAGCTCCCGGATCGTCACCTCGCCGAGCACTGGATGCAAGCCACGCCGCTCGAGATCTGCGTCACCGACCAGCTCGCCCAGGCTGACGAGACTCTCGGCGCGGAGCTGCTCGAAGCGCTCGAGGAGCTCATCGAGCGTCTTATGGTCGTCGCGGCCGACATGCGCAAATCGATCGAACGGGTCGAACGGCTCCGACGTGCCGCTTTCGAGAATCCTTCTCGCTCGTGGGATCCAGTCATCCAGCTCCGCGCTGATGAGATGGCCAACCACGTCTCGTGGCTGCCAGCCATCAGCGGCATCGGGCGTCGAGATCCACGACTCGGACAAGCCGCCCAGCAGCGCCCCCAGCAGGACAGGTGTTCGCTCCAGCAGGTCGCGGGTCTCGCCGATGAAGGCAGTCATGACAGGCGAGCAGTGTAGTACCCGCGAGCGGCCCGAACCCAGCCGCGATCCGGTTCGGCGTCAACTGCCAGACGGGATCGTTTCCTCGACACGGTCGAGCCATTCGCCGACGAGGGCCTGAAACAGAGCCCGTTGCTCCCCCGC
>JBBQEC010000297.1:0-2662 GCA_038320305.1 Candidatus Limnocylindrales bacterium
ACAAGTCAACGTTTGTGGCGTCGCCCTCGATCGTGCCGACGAAGGCGAACGCGAACGACTCCGCGGCCGATCAATCGGCATCGTCTTCCAGACGCAGAACCTGGTCCCGTTTCTGACACTGACCGAGAACGTGCGTCTGGCAGGCGCGCTCGCCCAGCGCGACGGATCGTCGGAGACTCACCACGATCTGCTCAACCTCGTTGGCCTGGGCGAGCGCGCCGAGCATCGACCCGATCAGCTTTCCGGCGGTGAGCAGCAGCGCGCTGCGCTGGCTTGCGTGCTCGCAGCATCACCGACCGTGCTCCTTGCCGACGAGATCACTGGCGAGCTCGACAGCCACACGGCGGCCCAGGTTTCGGACGTCGTCCGCACAGTCCACCGCGAACGCGGTGTAACCGTGGTCATGGTTACTCACGACCCGGACATCGCCGGACGGGCTGACCGGATCATCCGTCTCGCCGACGGTCGCGTTGTCGCAGAGATGATCTCGTGACGGCGGCGCTGTCCTGTCGGGGAGTATCACGAATGTTTCAAAGTCGTGGCGTGCCGCCCGTGTCTGCGGTCGAGGATGTCGATCTTGAAGTTCCCCAGGGAATGTTTGTTGCAATCCAAGGCCCGTCAGGATCGGGCAAATCCACTCTGCTCGGATTACTGGCCGGGATTGAGAAGCCCGACAAAGGCACGATCGACATGCTCGGGCACGACCTTGGCCATCTAACGTCTGCCGAGCGGGCGCGACTTCGCCGTCGGCGTGTCGGCATGGTCTTCCAGTCCTTTGGCCTGGTTGCGTCGCTAACCGCCGGCGAAAACGTCGCGTTGCCTCTCGCTCTTGAGCGAGTTCCGCAGGATGAGCGCGAGGCACGAGCGCGGGCCGCACTCGAGAGCGTCGATCTGGGAAATGCTTACAACGCCCGCGTCGACGAGCTGTCGGGAGGACAGCGCCAGCGGGTCGGAGTGGCGCGCGCACTCGTCGCCGAACCTGCGCTGGTTCTCGCTGACGAACCGACGGGCAGCCTGGATGACGACACGGCCCAGACGGTCCTGGCGTTGCTGCGCGAACGGACCAGGGCAGTCGGTGCGAGTTTGGTTCTTGTGACACACGATGCCGCGAGCGCTGCCGTTGCCGATGAGCAATACCGGATGCTGGATGGCCGACTGACGAGGTATACGCAATGAGCTTCCTGGAGCGCCACGCCGTTCGCTTGACTTTGCGCGACCTGCGCCGCACAGCGGCGATCGGGCTCGGCATTGCACTTGCAGCGGCACTTATGACCTCCGTCGTCCTGTTCGGGATCGCCTCGGGCTCGACGGTAACGCGGAGAGCACTGGCATCCGTTCCGATTGATGCGCAGGTCGTCCTTGGGCCAGCCGCCGACGCGGCGACAGTCTCCGCGACCGTCGCGAGCGATCCGAGCGTCGCGACGGTCATGGACTACGAGCAGGTCGCGTTCGACAGTGCCGCCATCAACAAGGCGGGCACGGCAACCCAGACGAGCAGCGGCGCACTTGTTGCGGTGGATCCCGGCTACGTCTCGACGACCGGGATGTTCTCGGTCATCCAAGGCGCGCCCGCGCCCGGCCAAGTAACTGTGAGTCGCGATCTGGCCACCAACTTAGGCGCAGTGCCAGGCGACACGATCCACTTCAGTCTGCCCGGCGGCCAGGGTGCCGACCTGACCGTCAGCGGCATCGTCGACACGAATGGCGCCGACCTTCTGCTCGGCCCAACGGACGAGGCGCACCGCTCAGCGGGAACAAATCCGCCCGCAAACGTCGCCGTCACCGACCGAGCGACGCTCGATGCGATTGCCGCATCGATTCCGGCTGGCGCTGTGCCGGCGGCGCCCACCGGCCAGCAGACAACGTCAGGTTCGCCGGTCCAAGTGGCGTCGGTCGCTGTCCGACGCGAGCTCCACCTGCGCTACGACCATGCCCAGCTGCCCGGCGACCCCGTGGCAGCCCAGAGTTGGCTCGACCAGCTTCGGCGCCGGCTCGAGGTTCGTGGGGCGGGCTCCTTCAGCGTCGTCGACGACGCTTCGGCAACGCTTCAACCAGTGGCCGCGGACCTGCTCTGGGGACAAATACTGTTCGTCTTTCTTGCCCTGCCCGGCGTCCTGCTCGCACTCGCGATGTCCCGCTTCGCCGCCGATGCAACGGCCGAGGCGACACGACGCCATATCGCGCTGTTGCGCGCTCGAGGAGCGACCGGCCGACAGCTGACGCGCATCCTGCTCGTTTCGACGGCCGGGGTCGCGTTCGGCGCATCGCTCATTGGCGGCCTCGCTGGCGCGGCCGTGGCCTGGTGGCGATTCGGATCGGAGCTGTTGACCGTCGACGGTGTCGGATCGACGCTCAGCGCGGTCGTATTGGGCGTCGTCTTGGTCACAGTCCTAGCGACGATCGCGGCTGCCTTCCCCCTGCGCGAGCAACTGCGGACCGAGCTGAGCTTTGGGCGCCACGAGATCCAGCGCGAGCGCTCCGCATTTTGGCGGCGTTACTACCTCGATGTAGCGGCGCTGATCGGGGCCGCCGTCCTGTTTGTTCTGACCGGCGGCACAGGCATACATCCGATCTTCACAGCTGAGGGGAATCCGACAGTCAGTCTTGCTCTCACCTCCTTCCTCGCGCCATTCCTGCTCTGGATTGGCATGACACTGCTGCT
>JBBQEC010000298.1:0-2636 GCA_038320305.1 Candidatus Limnocylindrales bacterium
CCGGATCAACTGCTGTTGCTCGAGCATCCGGCCGTACTGACGCTTGGCCGCAACGCGGATCCGGCGCACGTCCTGGCCACCCCAGAGGAGCTGCTACAGCGCGGCATCGAGGTCATCCAGGTCGAACGTGGCGGCGAAGTCACCTACCACGGCCCGGGACAGCTCGTCGCGTATCCCATCGTTCGCCTTGCCGCACGCGGCGTCCTGTTGCGGCCGTTCGTCCGTGGCCTCGAACAGGCAATGATCGACACCGCCGCCGGCTTCGGTGTCACAGCAGCAAAACGTGACGGCTACGCGGGCGTCTGGTGCGAACCCGAGTCAGTCAACCCGCGCAAGCTCGGCGCGCTCGGACTGCGCATCGAAGGCGGTGTCACGTACCATGGCATCGCGCTCAACGTCACGACCAATCTCGATGATTTCAGCCTCATCGACCCGTGCGGATTCACGGACGCGGCCGTCACGTCGATAGCCCAGGAAGCAGGCTGGCCCGCGAACGAATCAAAGCCAACCACGGCATCGGTGGCCCAGGCGGCGGATCGGTTCGCGATCGACTTTGCCGAGCGGATGGACGAGGCCAGCGCAGGGCAACCGCTGCCCGCCGGCTCCTCCATCTAAGGCGCAAGAAGACATGCCCGGTGGCCTGTTCGAGCTGCGCAAGGACACCGTGACCGGTTGGTGGGTCGCGGTCGTCGTCGATCGGGAATTCCAGAAGGAGCGCTTCTACCGACCTGCTCGTCACATCGGACAGACGCCCGAAGAATGCGCGAACTGCCACTACGCGGCGGCCGACGAGGTCCGCCTCCGGATGCTCAAGCCCGACGCGTTCATCGTCGCGGGCACCGAAATCGAAAAAGAAGCCGACGACGATGGCAAGGAGCCGGCGCTCGGGCTGCTGGGCGACTCGGGCTCATGGCAGACGATCGTGGCGCCACGCGGCCACCACGAGTCGCTGGCGGACACCACTCCCCAGATTGCCTTTGAGCTACTCGCGCACACGCGCGACGTGCTTACGTTCGCGCGCGAGCAGGAAAAGACCGAATACCTCCAGGTCGTCCAGAACTTCGGCCGCCAGGCCGGCGCCCTGACCGACCATCTGTGCCTCGACTTCTATGACCTTCCGCAGATACCGCATCGAGTCGGGGAGGAGCTTGGTGGCGCCGCGCGCTTCGTCATCCGCGAGGGCATCTGCCCGTTCTGCAAGCTTGTGCGTGACGAAGTGGCGAATCCCGAGCGGCTCGTCTTCGAGGATGCCGCGAGCGTGTGCTTCGCCCCGTACGCGAGCAGATCACCGTTCGAGCTGTGGGTCGTGCCGCGCCACCACAACGCCGACTTTGGAACCGCCACGGACAGTCAGCTCGTCTCGGCGGCAGACACGTTGCAATCTGTCCTCAGCCTCTTGTCGACTCTGGGGGGACCGGCGTACAACCTCATCCTGCATACTGCGCCACTCCGTCAAAGGGTCGATGACACGTATCACTGGCACTGGGAGATCCATCCCCGACTTCGCGAGATCGCGGGCCTCGAGCTGGGCACGGGCCTGCCGGTCAACCCTGTCACGCCCGAGGAGGCGACACGCGAGCTGCTCGCGACCGCCAGGGCCGAGTCGATCGACACCGGCGTGCCGGCTGCCCCCGCCGGACCGCGCTCATGGGACGACTTCGGTGAGCGCTGAACACGCGCCGTCACAGGAACACTGCGCCGGCCGTCCCAATACGGTGCAGCAGCCTTGCCCAGGACTCTTGCCGTGACGAGGGATCCGGCCACTGCCCGTGCGTTTGTTGAGCGTATTTACGCGTCTCACCACTCGGAGATCTATGCCTACCTTGCGCGGATGTTGCGCGACGACGAGCTGGCGGCCGACTTGACGCAGGAAACCTTCGTCAAGGCGTACCGCGCGTTCGACACGCTCGAGGATCACAACCGAGCGCGCGCGTGGCTGTACCAGATCGCCGGTCGAACGGCCCTGGACGAGCTGCGCCGGCGAAAGATCATCCGCTTCGTGCCCTGGACCGGCGAATCTCGTGGGTCAGTCTCGAGCGCGGAGGATCAGGTGCTGCGCCTCCGACTTTCCGCCGATCTCGAGCGCGCCCTTCTGCGCATCCCGCCACGCCAACGACAGGCACTGCTGCTTTCAGAGCTGCATGACATGTCCGGCCTCGAGCTCGCCGACGCGCTGGGCGTCTCACATGTCGCTGCCCGTGCGCTGTTGACACGCGGTCGCGAGTCGCTCCGCCAGGCATTGGCCCTTGAGCGCGCCAACTCGGCGATCGAGGACAGCTCGCGCGGGCGAGCGGCGGCGCGACTGCCAATCGGCCGTCGCGACGACCGCAGCGATGACCGACGAGGCGACCACAGGTGAGGGGTCGCATCGATCCGCACGCCAAATACCGCGAGCTGATTGCCGCACGACTCGACAAGCCGTTGACGCGCGTGGAGCTGCGGACGCTGAACAGTCATCTGACGACGTGCGCGGCATGCCACGAGCTCGACACCGAATATCGCCTCGAGCGGAACCTGATCCGCGGCCTACCCGCCCCTAACCCGCCACGCGACATGTGGGCACGGACATCGACCAGCCTCGATCGTGAAGTGGCGCGGGCGTATCGGGCGGAGAAGTGGCGCCGGCGCATGACGCG
>JBBQEC010000299.1:0-2630 GCA_038320305.1 Candidatus Limnocylindrales bacterium
CATCCGGGAAGCTGCGAATGTGGAAGCCCTGCCGATTTGCGGGGCCGCAGCCGTAGCAGACCGACTCGGGTCCGTACTCCTCCTGAAGGCTACGTCCGGCTTGGGTCGGAGCAGCGTGGGTCGGCAGCGTCATTCGAGACCAATTTTGCAGGTTATCTGAACATCTCGCCAGCCAGATGCGCATTTGGCTGGGGCGCGGCCAGCTGACGAGCACGGGATTGCAGATCATTTGGCAAAGGCGTCCGTGAGATGCGCGGCGTGGAGCTCGAAACGCTCAAGATTCCCAAAACGTGTGCAGATGATCTGCAATCTCGCGCAGACCGCCACAACGGGAGTAGTCGGGATCGCGTGTCACACTAGGGCAGATGGATCGGACGTTGCCCGATCGCGTGCAACAGCTCGTCGACGAGATGGAGCACGAGGTCGGCGAAGAGGGCTACGCGCCACACGCCGACGACGCGCTCACGCCCAGTGACGTGAGCGAGCCGGTCGAGGCAGCGGTCCGGCAGATCCTGCTCGAAATGGGCGAGGACCCCGACCGCGAGGGACTCGCGGCGACGCCGACGCGCGTACGGCGAATGTATCGCGAGCTCACCGCCGGCTACTGGGTCGATCCGGACCGGCTTGTCAACAACGCGATCTTCGATGTCGACTACAGCGAGATGGTCGTCGTCAAGGACATCTCCTTCTACAGCCTGTGCGAGCACCACCTGCTGCCCTTCTTCGGGCAAGCCGCCGTGGCGTACATTCCCGAGGGTCGGGTTATCGGGTTGTCCAAGATCCCGCGGATCGTCGAGATGTACTCGCGCCGCCTCCAGGTCCAGGAGCGCATGACCAAGCAGATCGCCGATTTTCTGATGGAGCGCCTGGCGCCACGCGGAGTAGGCGTCGTCGTCGAAGCCTCGCACCTATGCGCGGCAATGCGCGGCGTGCGCCAGCCGGGCACGATCATGACCACATCCCATGTTCTGGGCCTGTTCCGGACAGCCGATCGGACGCGGGCCGAGTTCTTCAGCCATCTGGAGCGGAAGGCGCCGACGCTATGACCGACGAGGATCAGAACCTCACTCCGGCACGGCCCGTCGCGCCGCGCCACCGACTGCCAGCCAACCCGCAGATGGCCCAACCGATTCGCCCGACGGATCCCGAGCGCGAACGACCATCCGATCCTTTGCGGGAGATCCCGACTGCCAACATCGAGAAGCCGGCCGTGCCGGTCGAGGTTGACGCGCGCGTCGAGGTTGCGCCACAAGTGGCCGAGCCTGTCGACGAAAAGGAAGAAGGGCAGCTCGTGCCCGTTCCAATGGTGCGGGTGGAGTCAGTGGCGGTTGCGCCGGAGCCGCTGGCAGCAGCTGCCGAGACACCTACACCAATAGCAGCGCCACAGCCGCCCGTTGCCTCGCCACCGCCGCCGGCTGTCGCACCAGCGCCACCGGTGGCCGCGCCACCGCCGACCATCGAGCAGCCATCGTCACCCCCACCGGTTGCCCAGCCAGCGGCTGTGGCATCGGAGCAGGTTGAGCTCACCTTCCCGAGGACCATGCGCGACACGCTGCGACGGGTTGACGCCGCGTGGGCGGGATTTCGTGGCGCCGCTGGGCGTTTTCCGTCCGAGCGAATGGACGAGCGTCTGAGCGAGGACGGCTGGACGCGCAAGCAGATGCTCGAGCACGTCGCCGCCTGGCACGACCTGACTGCCGATCGGCTCGTCAAGCTGATCACAACGGGCACTACGCCACCGCTCGACCGCGACACGGACAGGTTCAATGCCGCGGTCGCACGGCAGGCGATCGGCAAGACCTCAGGCGAGGTCGTAAAGGACATGGACGCAACCTTCAACCGGCTGCGTCGGCAGATGTCGCGTCTGACGGATGCCCAGCTCGAAGTCAACGAATGGTGGGCAGCCTACGTAATTGGCGGCAATACCTACGGGCACTACGAGGAGCACTGGGCGGACATCTACACGCCCGAGCTTCCAGCCGGAGGCAGGGATCGGCGATGACTATCAACCTGCCCATCCGCTGCTTGCGGCTGACTATCCTTTCGCGCCGATGACTGATGCGCCCGCCCGGCCGATCAAGGTGCTCATTGCCAAGCCAGGTCTCGATGGGCACGACCGCGGGGCGAAGGTTCTTGCCCGCGGACTGCGCGACGAAGGTTTCGAGGTCATCTACACCGGCCTGCGTCAGACACCGGAGATGGTCGTGTCGGCGGCACTCCAGGAAGACGTCGATGTCGTGGGCCTGTCGATCCTGTCCGGTGCGCACATGACGCTGCTGCCCAAGATCTGCGCCGGCCTGCGCGAACAGGGCATGGACGACGTGCTGGTCACCGCCGGTGGAATCATTCCCGACGCCGATATCGAGGCCCTCGAGCAGGCCGGCGTGGCGCGCGTCTTCGGCCCGGGCACGACCATCCGCGAGGTGGGCGAATACATTCGCGGCAACGTCAAGCGGCACGAGGTGTGAGCGGGGATCGCCCATCGCTCGCCGAGCGGGCGCGCCACGGTGACCGGCGCGCTCTCGCCCGGCTGTTGACCGAAGTCGAGAATCGGACACACGCCGGCGAGGACGCGCTGCGCACGCTCTACCCGCTGGCCGGTTCGGCCCACCTGGTTGGCGTCACTGGCG
>JBBQEC010000300.1:0-2580 GCA_038320305.1 Candidatus Limnocylindrales bacterium
TCGATGCGGTAGCCGCTCTGGGCACCGATTTGGCGCACAACGGCCTGCAGACCGCTGTCGTCAACCTCAACGGATGTTCCACAGCCCCGACACACGACATGGTGGTGATGCTGCTCGGGCACACAGGCGACATACGCGTGCTCGCCGGTGGGCAGGTCGAGGCGCTCGAGTGCGCCCTGCTCGGCCATAAGATCGAGCGTTCGGAAGACTGTCGCGCGGCCGACCTTCACGTTCTGATCGTGCGCGTCGGCGAGCAGCTCGGCGGCAGTGAAATGCCCGTGGCGCTCGGCGATCAATCCGGCCAGGGCCCGGCGCGGCGCGGTGTCGCGTGTGTTGATACTCGGTCTCATCAGGCCAAGATGATACCGAATCTCAGTAGCGTGTCTAGGTCTCTGCCGGTGCGAAGAGCGGGCAGCCTTCCGCAAGCTGGCTCGCCCTCGGATCGACGAGCGATCCATAGCTGGTCGCAGTCACGCGTTGTTGCAGCAGGGAATCACCATCCGACGCGTCCCAGCTCACCGCGATGACGGCGCGAAACACGGCGAATTGCTCATCCAGGTTCGGGTCGACCGCGACCGTGACCGAATCGACGGCGAGCTCATTGTCAGGATCGACGGCGTAATGCTCGGGCCGCGAATGAGTCACCGGGCGCCATTCCGCGCTGAATACCGTTGGCAGGTCGTTGACCTCGATGTCGGCCTGCCAGCCAATGCTGTGGACTGCATTTCCTGAAACCTGGCTCGAGACGACGACGTACGGACCGGAGACGATCATCTTTCTGAGCGTCGGCGGACCACCATGGCTGCTCCTGTACACGCAGCCCACGAGTGGCTTGCCCGGCTCCGAGAGCAGGGACGCGAAGCCCACGTATGGCGTTGCTGGAGCACCGCTGGGGTTGTCTTCCGGCGCGGTCGTCGGGATGGGTTCGGCCGTTGAGGGTGCCAACATGCCTGGAGATGTAGTGGCCGAGGCAATGCGCGGGAAGGTTGGCACAGGCGGCGCGGCCGGCGGCCCCGAATCCCAGGGCTTCCAGAGGAGCGTGCCCACAACAAGGACCGCTACAACGCCAACGATCAGTGCCGCGCCGCGGCCGCCTGGCACGCGCTGCGTGGTGAGCTTCGGCTGGGGTTGGTCGCGTAGAAATGCCACGACCAGTGGTATATCAGCGCCACCAATAGAATTTCGGGTGACTGATGCCGACGTATGACCCGACCACCGCCTTGCTCGTCGTCGACTACCAGAACGATTTCGCGGATCCCGGCGGCAGCCTGTACGTGCGGGGTGGCGAGGAGATCGTGCCCTTCATAAACGCTGAGATCGGCAATGCCCAGCGCGCCGGCGCGCGAGTCTTCCACACCCAGGACTGGCATCCAGAGTCGACCCCGCACTTTCAGAAGGATGGTGGCATCTGGCCCGTTCATTGTGTGCAGGGCACGTGGGGCGCTGAGCTGCATCCGGAGCTGGTCGTCGGTGGCCCGGTCGTCCAGAAGGGCAGCAACGGCGAGGATGGCTATTCGGGTTTCACGATGCGCGATCCCGTCAGTGGCGCCACAGTGCCCACGCCGCTCGGCGAAATGTTGGCCGCGGCGGGCGTCACGACCATCGTGATAGCCGGCCTCGCGACCGATTACTGCGTCAAGTCAACGGTCCTCGATGCCCGTGAGCGCGGCTATCCGGTGACCGTGCTTCAGAACGGAATTCGCGCCGTCGAGCTGCAGCCAGGCGACGGTGATCGTGCGATTGAAGAGATGTTTGCCGCGGGCGCGCTGCTCGAGTCGCGCGCCGCGGTGAGCGGCAAGGGAGGGCTAGACTCATGACCATGACAGCGGAGGTACCCGTCGCAGACGAGCGGCCATACTCGCCCGGGCTCGAGGGTGTCCTTGCGGGCGAGACGTCACTGAGCAAGGTCGATGGCGCGCGTGGCCGCCTGACATACCGCGGCTACCTGATCGGAGATCTCGTCGAGCACGGCACGTATTCAGCCGTCGCGAACCTCTTGTGGACCGGTGAATGGGATGCCGACCATCACCTATCCACGGGCCCGATCCCCGGACCAGTCATGGATGTGCTTCGCGCGATCCCACCAGGTGCCAAGCCGATGGACGCGCTGCGTACGGCCGTGTCGGCATGGGGCGCGACCCAGGACCTTCCATGGCCTCCCGTCGCTGATCAGGCGCGCGCGCTGACGTCATTTTCGCCCTCGGCGCTCGCCGCGTTCGCCCGGTTGCGCGCCGGCCAAGAGCCGATTGAGCCGGATCCGTCGCTCGATCTCGTCGAAGGATTCCTATATCAGCTTAAGGGCGTCAAGCCTGACGCCGCGACGTCACGCGCCCTCGACGCGTATTTCATCGTGGGTGCCGAGCACGGCTTCAACGCTTCAACGTTTACCGCGCGCATCGTGACGTCGACGCGGTCCGACATCGCGTCGGCGATCTCTGCCGCGATTGGCACGATGAAGGGACCACTTCATGGCGGCGCGCCTTCAGAGGTTGTCGACCAGCTTGCGCAGGTTGAGGACGCTGCCCACGCCGAGCAATGGGTACGCGAGACGCTCGCCCGTGGCGACCGCCTGATGGGCTT
>JBBQEC010000301.1:0-2572 GCA_038320305.1 Candidatus Limnocylindrales bacterium
CATGGTGGCTTTGGCTCCGTCCGAAACTCGGCGCAGAGGCTCGACGCTGTCTGGATCGCAGCGATTCAGTTCTCTCGTGCGCCAGTAGCGCAGGCCGTCCGGAGCTTCCCAATAACGGTTCGGCGTCTGGTAGCCGCGAAAATACGCGCGATACGTCTCCGGGTTGCTGCTCTTGACCATGGTCGCGAGCACATCCCAGGCCCAGTCCGGTGAGTCGGCGTGGACGGCGTATTGGTGTGGCATCTGCGGACATAGCTGGTTCACCCACGGCAAAGCCTCGGCTGCCTCCAGCACGTCGTAGTGACGGCCGTGCTCGTCCCGAACCGTCCGCGAATCCTGAATCGTGAAGGTCGTCATCGGTCTTGTCTCCAGCCACGCACGAACTCTTCCTGCGTTGAGGTCTCGATCGTGCGGTGGCGAGTCTTCCGCGTCAACCGGATGGCACTTTCCGCTTCCAAGCCGGCGTCCTTAAGCACGCACGCGACCGTCGTACCAGTGCGGCCGAGGCCGCCCCATGCAAGCGACGACAACTCGCTGGCCAGCACGCACCCGCTCGATCAGGTCCTCCACGACCGCGCTGAACGCGGCCGTGTCGGCAGGCACGCCGCCGTCGGGGATCGGATGCCGGAGCAGCTCTATGCCGTGGGTCGTCATCACATCGGCGATTGTCGGGACGCGCGCAGACACCAGCTCGTGGTCCTCAACGAGCACCAACAGCGCGTCAACGTGGTGAGCGTCGCGCAAGGTCGTGGCGTCTGCCTCGAGATCGCGCCTGTGATCGCCGGCCCGGCCGTGGCCCCACTTGCCGGGCAGGAAGGTCATGCCCAGCCAGCCCGTCGCGCCGCGCAATCCGGGAACCGTCTCGAAGTTGACCCAGTCCACCCGAATGGGTCCGCTCATCGAGCCTCGGCCTCGAGGAGCTTGGCGACCAGCGGCTCGGCGATCTCGTTGCCGCGCATCCCTTCGAGCCACTTCCCGGGGATGCCGCCGATGCCCCAATGGATGCCCGCCAGGCCACCAGCAATGGCCGCGGTAGTGTCTGTGTCGTTGCCGTACGCGACAGCGCGTCTGATCGTGTCTTCGTAGGAGTCGGCGCCGGCGAACGCATCCCATGCCGACCAGAAGCTATCCCACACCCGACCTCTCCCCTGGCGCTCCGACCACGCCTCGAGGTGGTCGAGCGCTCCAAGGTACTCAGGCTCAAACGCGTCTGACGAATACAGCCGGCGAAGCTCGGCCGACGCCGCAGATAGTGCTGCGGCCGGCTCATCGTCGGTGGTCAGCAGCTGGCGTGCGATCAGGACGTAGAGCGCGCAGGCAACCTGGGGTCGATGGTGGCCGTGCGTGACCTTCGACGCGCGGTGGACGTGGTCGACCAGCCTTTCGAGCGGCATCTCCCGCTCAACAAGAGCCAGCGGCAGGATGCGCATCAGCGAACCGTTCCCGCCCGAACGCTCGTCGCTTGGCCCGGACTCCTCGGCCGGCGCGCCCGCTGCGAAGGCGCCCAGGGCGCGGCCCGTGGCGACGCCGATGTCGAAGACCTTTCCTCCTGGCGCATAGCTGCCCTCGCGCTGCCAGCTGACGGCGCGACGGGCCTGATCTGCCGTATCAAAGCCTCGCTCCAGCAGCGAGTCGAGCAGCGCCAGCATCAAAGCACCGTCGTCGCTCCACGTGCCTGGCGGCTGGCCATGCGAGCCACTCGCCCCGAAGCGCACGTCGTTCGGGTCCATCGCGTCGCGAAACTCATACGGCACTCCGGTGGCGTCCCCGGTGAGATGACCCAAACGGCGCCAGCGAACCGATCCTGCAACGTAATGCTCATTCGATCTCATTCCTCCAACCGCCGTCGAGCGGAGAGCCAACGTTACGTGACCGAGGCAATGGCTCAGAGGCAAGAGTGACCGAGTGGGCCCTTCAGGAGCGGCTGAGGAGCGCCTGGTGCGCCATGGGTCGAAGACGGGCAATGACCGCCACATGCTCGCGGCCTGGGAGGTTAGGGTCCCCTCGTTGCGGATCAACGACGCGGCCAAGTACTTCGCGGAGCCATGAATAAGCCCCGGGTCGGTCTGCGCAGCCGCGAGTGGACGGCGATGGCTCAGCCCGCTAGGAAGTTCCACAGGCCACCGGCGTGCTTCCTCAGAGCTAATCCAGCTGATCGGGCCGACCTACTGGTTGGACAACCGCGCCGCAGCCCAGTCGAGGACATCAAAGAACTGCGATCGTGCCGCTTCGGTGGCGAGAGCCTCGAGCTGGATGCTGGGCCACCTCGCATTAACGGCGTGCCGCTCCGGAATCTCGACGCCGGGGATCTTGTTCAGCAGTCGTGCCATCTCGACTCGCTGCTCGACCTGGTCGAAAGGAGGGACCTCCCGAGCGCGTCGAAGGACACCATCGCGACTCCTGCGTGTTTACGTTCGCGATCTTTACGGGCGTTCCCGTGGCATCGGAGGCTTGGAAGTAGAGAGGGCCGAACTTGCCCTTGCCGAAGAGGATTTCGCTGCCGTGCCCACTGTTCCAGGCCAGTGCGGCGCGCACAAGACGCTCCGCGTCAGCGCCACCGATGGCTGCGGAC
>JBBQEC010000302.1:0-2559 GCA_038320305.1 Candidatus Limnocylindrales bacterium
AGCGCTACTCCGACGTCATCCAGATCGGCAGCCGCAACATGCATAACTTCACGCTGCTGCGCGCGGCAGGGCAGGGGCGCACGCCCGTGCTGCTCAAGCGTGGCTTCGGGGCCACGATCGATGAGTGGCTGATGGCCGCCGAATACATCCTGTCAGCGGGCAACGCCAACGTGATCCTGTGCGAGCGCGGCATCCGCACGTTCGAGACCGCTACGCGTAACACGCTCGACCTGTCGGCCGTGCCAGTTCTGCGTGAGCTCACCCATTTGCCGGTTGTCGTGGACCCCTCCCACGGCACTGGCAAGAGATCACTCGTCGGCCCCATGGCGCTTGGGGCGGCGGCCGTTGGGGCCGACGGGTTGATCATCGAGGTTCATCCGGATCCGCCGCACGCGCGGTCAGACGGCGATCAGTCGCTCTCGTTCCCTGAGTTCGGAGCGTTGATGGACGAGCTTCGTCGGCTGGAATTCTTGCGTCGCGGCGAGCGCTCGTCGCGTAAGCACGTCGTTGTGCCAGCCGGCATCGATGACATGCGCGAGCGGATCGACGACATCGACGAGCAGCTGCTCGGCCTGGTTGACGAGCGGGCGCAGGTTTCGCTGGCGATCTCCGAAACGAAGGCACCCGACGACAACGGCCACGATGCAAGGCGCGAGCACGACCTTCTGGCGCGAGCTCGTGAGACTTCAGGCGGCGTGTTGGACGGCGAGGAGCTCGAGATGGTCCTGGCGGCCGTCGTGCGTGCCTCGCGCCAGATGCAGCGCCGCCACGCCGCCGAGCAGCGCGATGAGGCAGTTCAAACGCCGGCATGACCGTCGTCCACGCTGCTGAAGCGCTTGTTCCGGCCGCCGCGTTGCGTGGCACGATCGAGCTGCCTTCGGATAAGTCGATTGCCCACCGGGCGCTGATCTGCGGCGCATTGGCAGCGGGCGAGTCGCGCATAAGGCTGCGCAATCCAGGTGCGGACGTGCTCTCGACGATCGGGGCGCTGCGGTCACTGGGCACGGACGTTGAGGTGGTCGCTGACGGCGAGGCATTTGCTGTTCGCATCGTGGGTCGCGGCGACGCGCAGGCCATCGCGCGCCTCGGGCCTGGCACGGCCGACTGCGGCAACTCGGGCACGTCGATGCGGCTGTTGACGGGTGCGCTGGCATCCGGAGCCGGGGTCGCGACGCTCGTCGGCGATGAGTCGCTCAGCCACCGTCCGATGGCGCGCGTTGCCGAGCCCTTGCGTGCGATGGGCGCCGAAATCGTGCTGACTGAGGGCCGCGCGCCGATGACGATCAACGGTTCGCGGCCGTTGCGTGCGACTAACCACGAACTGAGCGTGGCCAGTGCCCAGGTCGTGGCGGCCATCTGCTTTGCCGCACTGGCCGCGGACGGAACTACGACCGTGTCCGTTCCGGGCGTCGTGCGTGACCACACGGAGCGGATGTTGGGGGCCCTCGGCGCCGACATCGAGCGGGTCGTCGATGGCGACGGACGGACGACTACAACGATTCATGGACCTCGTGGGCTGCGCTCATTCGCGTTGAATGTGCCAGGCGACTTCTCGTCTGCTGCGGCTTGGCTGGTCGCGACGAGTTTGCACCGCGACTCCGATTTGACGCTTGTCGACATAGGACTCAATCCGACACGAACTGCGTTGGTCAATGTGCTCCGCGAGATGGGCACGGACATTACGACGCGCGTCACGGCAGACAACGTTGGTGAGCCGGTCGGCGAAATCGTCGTGCGCGGCGGCCAGCAGTTGCGGGCGATCTCGCTCGGCGCGGACGATGTCGCGCCGCTCATCGACGAGCTGCCGCTGCTGGCCGTCGCGATGGCCGCCGCGAATGGCACGAGCGAGGTCCGCGGCGCTGGCGAGTTGCGCGTCAAGGAGTCAGACCGCATCGCGGCCATCGGCGCGGCACTTAGGGCCGCAGGCGCGAACTTCGAGGAACTCGAAGATGGCTGGCGCATCAGCCGGGGCACGCCGCGCGAGGCGAACGTCGTCACGCACGGTGATCACCGCATCGCGATGGCAATGGCCGTGGCTGCGTGGACTGGAGTCGCCACGAGCGTCGAGCTCGACGCTCCCGAGTGCGTGGCAGTCAGCTATCCAACATTCTGGATCGATGCGCGCCGGGTTGGGGCTCTCTCATGAGGAGGTTGCGCCTGCTCACCGCGGGCGAATCGCATGGGCCGGCCGTGTCGGGCGTGCTGGAAGGTCTGCCATACGGATTGCGTGTGTCGACGGCCAACGTCAATCGCGATTTGCGTCGCCGCCAACACGGCTACGGCAGCGGCCGACGCATGCTCATCGAGCAGGACCAGGTCGTCTGGATGGCCGGTCTGCGTTTCGGTCGGACGCTCGGTTCTCCTCTCGCTTTCCGCATCGAGAACCGCGATTTCGCCAATTGGGCCGACCGCATGACCCCCGAGGCGCTGCCTGCACGCGGCCGTCCCAAGGCGGTCACCCTGGCGCGACCAGGCCACGCTGACCTGCCCGGCGCGATCAAATACGGCACAGACGACGTTCGCGATGTGCTCGAGCGAGCGTCGGCGCGCTCAACCGCC
>JBBQEC010000303.1:0-2539 GCA_038320305.1 Candidatus Limnocylindrales bacterium
GAGTCCGTCACGGAGAAGCGCGGCGCCGAACACTTCAACGGCGTGACCGTCCAGCCCATGATCAATTACACGGGCTACGAGCTCATCCTGGGCTCGTCGACGGACGCTCAGTTCGGACCGGTGCTGCTCTTCGGCGCCGGCGGCCAGCTGGTCGAGATCATGCGCGACCGATCGCTCGGCCTGCCGCCACTCAACACCACCCTCGCACGGCGCATGATCGAGCGGACCAGGATCGCGGAGGCTCTCCAGGGTGTGCGCGGGCGCCGGCCGATCGATACGGCCGCCCTCGAGGAGTTGCTCGTCCGCTTTTCGATTCTCGTCGCCGAACAACGCCGCATTGCGGAGATCGACATCAATCCGCTGCTCGCGTCGCCGGAACGGCTGATCGCGCTCGACGCGCGCATCTTGCTCCACCCGGCGGACGTCGCCGACGCCGATCTGCCACGTCTCGCGATCCGGCCCTATCCCCTGCGCTACGTGGCACCCTACACCGGACGTGACGGCAAGGTCCTCACAATCCGACCGATACGGCCGGAGGACGAGCCGCTGCTGGTGCGCTTCCACGAGATGCTTACCGCAGAGACGGTCTACGCCCGGTACCTGGGCTTTCTCGGGCTTTCGACCCGTACCGCCCACGAACGGCTCACGCGCGTGACGTTCAACGACTACGACCGAGAGATGGCGCTCGTTGCCGAGGACACCGACGACCACGGACAGCCGCTCGTCGTCGCGGTCGGCCGGCTGTCGAAGTCACATACCGCGCCGGACGCCGAGTTCGCACTCCTCGTCGCCGATGCCTGGCAAGGCCACGGCCTGGGCACCGAGCTACTGAAGCGCCTCGTCCAGATCGGACGCGACGAGGACCTGGAGTTGATCTGGGCGGAGATGTTCGTCACGAACGAGGCCATGCGTCGTACCGCTGTCGCAGCCGGATTCACGATCTCCTCGATGGACGCGGGCACGATGCGCGCGGAGCTGCGTCTCAACTCCTAAACGAGCACCGTCAGTGACATTGGCTGGATCGTTGCCTTGAAGGCGCCTCGGTGGGGTAGCAGGTCGCCGTCGATTTCGATCGGTTCCGGCGGCTCCGTGCGCACACTGATGCGCGCGCCGCGCAGTCGGAGCGAGTGGCCGCCAAGCTCCGCGTCGGCGCGCAGAAGCGAGTGCAGCGCGGAACGTGCGGCAATGGGCAACTTCGTGTGCCATGGCCCGCCGCGGATCGCGATCAGGTCAAGCACACCGTCGGCCGGATCGAGCGTCAGGCGCGGACCAAGAACACCGGGCACGATCTGCCCACAATTGGCAACAAGCACGGCGACCGTCGGCAGCACGTAGGTGCGACCATCGACGACGATCTCAGCCTCCGACACCGGCAGCGATGCGATGAGGCGGGCCATGGTCGCGAAGTAGGCGAGCACGCCGAAGCGGGCCTTGGCTGCGGACGACGTGGCGGACATGACACGCGCGTCGAAACCCAGCCCGGCTGCGACAGCGAAATGCTCCGAGAAGCCGTCGAGCTGAAGCAGCCCGGTATCGATCGTCCTCGCACTTGCGGTCGTGAGGCGTTTCGCCGCGACCATGGGATCGCGCGGGATTCCGAGCGTTGCCGCGAGCAGGTTGCCCGTCCCCAGCGGGACGATGCCGAGTGGCACGTTCCCGCCGGCCAAGGCATTGACTCCCAGCCGAACACTGCCGTCGCCGCCGGCGACAACAGCGAGCTCATAGCCGTGCGTCTGTGCCGTCCGAAGCAGGGCCGCAGCTTCTTCGGCAGAGGCAGACTCCGGAAAGTCGGCCGTGAACCCGCGCTCCGTGAGCGCGCGCGCTATCGCCGCCATTAAACGCTCGCGCCGGTCAGCGCTGTGACCTCGGCCGGCGGCCGGCGAAACGGACACGAGAGCTCGTGGCATCGCCGCTGATTGTGACTCCCGCCCGTCGGACACGACCGCAGGCGTCGCCGGCGCGGTCATGCCGTAGTCGGCGAAGGTGAATGGCGTGGCGCCGACGATCACGATGACACCGTTCTTGCCACGAGGAGGAGGACTACGAGGGTGCCGATTATGGCGCGGCGTATGTTAACCATCTGCAGATACCCAGAACCGCGAATGGGAACCCGCTACGCGCTCCCTGTGAGATTGCTGAACTCTCCCGAGAGCCAGCCAAGGACTCGATCGACATCCGCATCGTCGCCGGCGTGGCCGGCTTCCTCGTCTACTGACACGATGGCATTCGGGATATGGGCAGCCAGCCAGTCGCCGTGAGCAGCCGGAACGAGATTATCGGTCCGGCCGTACTTGATAGCGGTGGGGACCCGGATCGACTCGACTTCGAAGCCCCACGGGTTGACAAACGCGATGCCGTCGTCGACCCAGCCGTCGACGCCCGCCGCGAGGCCATTGAAAAACTGGTCGGCAACCCGACTCATGTGTTTGGCCATCTGTGCCTTGTCCGCTTCGGACAGCTCGTAGCTGTCGCCGAGGAAGTCCTCTCGGCCCTCCGCAAGCCTCTCGAGCGTGGTCTTGCGTTCGCGCTCCGTCACCGG
>JBBQEC010000304.1:0-2511 GCA_038320305.1 Candidatus Limnocylindrales bacterium
CCTTTGGCTGCTTGACCAAATTTCAGTTCCACCGTTTGAACATTCAACTTTCCGATGGCATACTCTAAAACACCTAAGCGCTCATCGTCTTCATTGGCGGACGCCGGCTTGGCCGAGCTCTTCGCCGCGCTCACACAGGCACTCAGCGAACCCCTTCCGCGCTAAGAGGAGACGTCACTTGGAGCTCGCGATCGTCGGCCTCGGCCGAATGGGTGCGAACATGGCTCGCCGCCTTCACCAGGCCGGTCATCGTGTCGTCGCTTTCAATCGGTCGCCCGACAAAACGCGCGAGATCATCGGCGAGGGATTGGAGGGCGGCCTGACGCCCCAGGAAGTCGTCGGCATGCTCAGCGCGCCGCGGATCGTGTGGCTGGTGGTGGCCGCGCTGCGCAATCAGTTCGGCGGCCACGCCGTCAAGACGGAGTAGCCGCCGCGTGACGCTGAAAACGAGTCGCGCCAAGGCCAAGACCGCAATCGGCACCACCAAGGCTCCCAACGCGCACGATGCTGGGTTTGTGCATCGCCCTGCCGAGCAGCCGGATGCAAACCCCCTGCGCGCCGGTCTGGCCATCGAAAAGGTGCCCAAGCCGTGCCTCATCGTGGTCTTCGGCGCAACGGGTGACCTGACCAGCCGCAAGATCCTGCCCGCGATCTACAACCTGCGCCGCGCCGGCTTGCTGCCGGCGGAGACGAGCGTCGTGGGATTCTCGCGTCGGCCCTTGTCGGACGAGGACTTCCGTAACGGAATGCGCACGTCGGTAGAGGAAAACTCGCGCGTCAAGGTCGAAGACGGCCTGTGGGACGATTTTGCCGAGGGCATCTTCTATCAGGCGGGTCAGTTCGCTGATCGCAGCGCCTATCGCGAGCTGGCCGAGCGTCTCGAGCAGATTGATGCGGCCCGCGGCACGCGCAGCAACAAGCTCTTCTACCTCGCGACGCCGCCATCAGCGTACGAAGAGATCATCGCCAACCTTGGTCGCGTCGGACTGCAGCGGCAGGGCGATCACGGCGAGGGCTGGGTACGCATCGTGGTCGAGAAGCCATTCGGGCACGACCTCCAGTCGGCCATCGAGCTCAACGACTCGCTCATCCACGTCTTCGACGAGTCACAGGTCTATCGCATCGACCATTACCTGGGCAAGGAAACCGTCCGCAACCTGATGGTCTTCCGCTTCGGCAACGGCATCTTCGAGCCGCTCTGGAATCGGCGCTACGTGGATCACGTCCAGATCACCGTGGCAGAGGACCTGGGCGTCGAGGGGCGCGGCGAGTTCTACGAACAGGCCGGTGCAAGCCGGGACATCCTCCAGAACCACCTCCTGCAGCTGCTTTCCCTCGTGGCCATGGAACCACCGATCGCCTTTGAGGCCGACGCGTTGCGCGACGAGAAGGTTCGCGTGCTGCGCGCCGTTGACACGAAATGGACGGACGCTCGAGTGCGGGCCACCGTCGTCCGGGCGCAGTACACAGAGGGTTGGGTCGGCGACAAGCATGTCATCGGCTATCGCCAGGAAGACGAGGTCGCGCCAGAGTCCAAGACGGAATCGTTCGTCGCGCTCAAGTTGGAGGTCCAGAACTGGCGCTGGGCCGACGTTCCGTTCTACCTGCGCACGGGCAAGCGCATGGCCCGCCGGGCGACGGAGATCGCGATCCAGTTCAAGCTGCCGCCACTGATGCTCTTCGGCGAGTCGGCGACACCGCCGGAACCGAACCTGCTGGCGCTGCGCATCCAGCCCAACGAAGGGATCATGCTCCGCTTCGCGGCCAAGGTGCCGGACCTGGGACTTGACGTGCGCAGCGTCAACATGGACTTCACCTACGGGCTGTCGTTCGCGCGCGACGCTCCCGAAGCGTACGAGACACTGCTCCTCGACGCGATGCTTGGCGATGCCTCGCTGTTCACGCGCGCCGACGAGGTCGAGGCCGCGTGGAGCATCGTCACACCGATCATCAACGTCTGGCACGAGTGGGACAAGGAAGGCGGTCCAGACGCCGACATCTGCTTCTATGAAGCCGGCTCGTGGGGTCCCGAGAACGCCGATCAGCTGATCGAGCACGACGGCCGCCGCTGGCGACGCATGTAGTCAAGCCGATGAGCAACAACGGCAAGCAGATCCGATCGCTTTCGAGCGCACCCGCCCCCGGCACGCCTAACGCCGTCCAGGTCACGGACCCCGACCATAGCACCACGACCACGCTGCTCGAGATGGATCCGACAACGTCGCGCTGGCACGTGCGCGCGACGAGCATCTCGCAATGCGTCGAGAAGCTCGGCGAGGTGTGGGCCGAGGCCGCGCAGGAAGCCACGGCCAAAGAGGTGCCCCGTAAAGCGCGCGAGGAGGCGTTGGCGGATCCGCGCATCGCGAGTCGCGTCGCGACAAACAAATCGGTCCGGATTCGAATGCGCACCAGCGTCCTGACGCTCATCGTCCTGGCGCCACGGCCCGAGTCATCGGAGCGTGCGCTGGCGGCGATCAACGCGCTCCATCAGCGTCACCCGTCGCGCGCGAT
>JBBQEC010000305.1:0-2510 GCA_038320305.1 Candidatus Limnocylindrales bacterium
TTCCCGAAGTCGAGGCGATGCTCGACCGGTTCGTGGAGCTCGAAGGGCACCCCGAAGTCGTCCAGTTCTCCGGCGGCGAGCCCACGATCCACCCTGACCTGCTCGAGATGATCGTCGCGGCCCAACAGCGCGCCATCACCCACGTGATGGTCAACACGAACGGGCTGCGGATCGCGAACGACCCGGAGTGGTTCGAGCGGTTCGCGGCCCTGCGACCGCTCATCTACCTGCAGTTCGACGGACTCACCGACGAGACCGACAGGACGATCCGGGGCGAGCCGCTCCTCGAGACGAAGATGCGCGCGCTGGATCGGCTGGCGGACGCGGACCTCCACGTCGTTCTGGTGGCGGCCATCGAGCGAGACGTGAACGAGCACGAGGTGGGGCCGCTGGTCGAGTTCGGGCTCAAGCACCCGGCGGTGCGCGGAGTCATGTTCCAGCCCGTGACACACTCGGGGAGACACCCGGACCACGATCCGATGCGGCGCATGACCGTGCCCGACGTGCTCCGAGCGCTCGAGACCGGCGGCGAGACGTTCCGGGCGAGCGACTTCGTGCCGATACCGTGCTGCTCGCCGACGTGCAGCTCGGTGACTTACGCGTACCTCGGCGACGAGGGCGAGGTCATCCCGCTCACCCGGGTCCTCGAGGTGGACCGATACCTCGACTACATCACGAACCGCACGATTCCCGGTATCGACCGCGATGTTCTCCATGCGCTGGAGGGACTCTGGTCGGCCGGCTCCGTGCCAGGCGATCCGGACGGCGACCGATTCGTGTGCGCCGCCTGCGACCTTGATTTGCCGGCGCTCGTCGACCTGGCACGACGGGTGTTCATGGTCCAGGTGCGCGACTTCCTTGATCCCTGGACCTTCGACGTCAAGCGCGCCATGAAATGCTGCATCGGAATCCTCCAGGACGATGGCCGGATGATCCCGTTCTGCACGTACAACACCGTGGGCTACCGCGAGCAGACGCGCGCGCGTCTGGCGGCACGGCGCCGCGGAGTCAGGGCCATCCCGATGCTGGATCCGGTCTCGTGACCCACTCACTGGAATGGGTCGCGCCTCATCCCGCAACCGTGCTGGCCTGTTGCTCCAGCGTGTATGCGAACCCGCTGACCGAGCTGTTGATCGGGGATTCGCTGCACCCGGGTGGGCTGGCGAGCACTCGCCAGCTCCTTCGGGAGGCCGGACTATCCCCTGGGTCTCGGCTCCTTGATGCCGGCTGCGGTTTGGGGGCCAGTTCGCGCGTAGCTACCCAGGAATTCGGACTGGCGGTCGTAGGTGTGGACGCCAGCGCCGACGCGGTGGCGCTCGCGGAAGCGCGTTCCATGCCGGGTCGCATCCGCTGGCACCGCGCCGAGCTGGCGCGCCTCCCGTTCGACGCCGGCACCTTCGACGCTGTGCTCGCCGAGTGCGTCCTGTCGACCACCGAGCGGGCCGCCGTCCTCGCCGAGCTGGCACGGGTAACGGCCTCGAGGGGCGTGCTTGTGATGAGCGACGTGGAGGTGGAGCCTGACGCCGTGCCTGCTCTCGCGGACCACGGGCTGCTCGGTGCGGCGTTGTGCGTCACCGATGCCTGGCGACCCGGCGAGCTCGAGACGGGCCTGCCCGAGGCCGGCTTCGCCATCGAACGTCGCTGGGATCTGACGCCCTCGATCCTCGCTCTCGTCGACCGCGCCGAGGCCCGGGTCGGCCTGGCTGCCATCGCGTCGCGCGACATGGGCCTCGACCTCGCGCTCCTTGCCGGGAGTGCTGCAACGGCCGGGGGCGTGGCGCTCGACGCCGCGCAGGCCCACGAGGTCGCCGAGAGCGTGCGGACCGCTGTCAGCGAGGGCCATCTCCGCTACTTCGGGCTGCTGGCGCGTGTCTCCTAACCTGGAAGCCCGACGCCCGTCGGCTAGCGAAGGTCCTCGCGCTCGAGGCCGAGGATTGGCGACGAAGCTGCTCGATGAACGCCCCAGTCGCGCGGCAAGTCGGCACGCTACAGGATCGCACGAATTGCGACCACGTCGCTCCCGGAGACCATCGGGGGCGACCGCAACTGGGACTATCGCTACAGATGGGTGCGCGACGCGAGCCTGACCCTGAACGCGCTGTGGGTCGCGGCCTGCCCGGACGAGGCTCTGGGCTTCCTGGGCTTCCTGACGACGGCAGCCAGCTCCCTGTACGGCCGGCGCAACCTCCAGATCATGGTTCGGCATCCGAGGCGAGCGGGACCTGTCGGAGCGCGTGCTTCCATGGCTCTCGGGCTGGAGGGACAGTCGGCCGGTTCGCGTGGGCAACGACGCGTGGACGCAGGAACAGAGCGACGTCTACGGTGAACTGCTGGACTCCGTGCATCGCCTCAGAGATCGGCTCGGCGTCATCCCCGAACGGGAGCGTCGCTTCCTGAGGACCCTCGCGGACCGAGCGGCCACCGACTGGCAGGCGCCGGACCAGGGGATCTGGGAGATCCGCGGCGAGCCGCGACACTTCGTCCACTCCATGCTCATGTCCTGGCTGGCC
>JBBQEC010000306.1:0-2469 GCA_038320305.1 Candidatus Limnocylindrales bacterium
CCGCAACGACAGCGGCGCCTTGGAAGGCCAGACGGCCGAGAACATGGACTCCGTCTGCATCGACTGCCACGGCGATGCCACGTACTATCAGGGCGACAACCCCGCTCTGTACGTGAACACGCCGGGCACGACCACCACACCGGATGCCTACGGCTACGGTGGCAAGGAAGGCTGGGAGCTGCTCCTCAAGGGTCTGCCCTAGCCACTACGCGCACTTCAATGCTTCAAGAAAGGGGACCCCGGCCGGGTCCCCTTTCTCGTGCTCTGGGAGGGATGCTGCCGCATCTCTCGCCCGAGCACGGTTTGCGAACCCAGCGGTCAGGGGTAGCGCATAACAAGAGCGTTCGCGTAGCTTGTTGGCGCTTGCTCTTGACCGGTTCCGACCGTCAGGTATCGTCTGTATAGTTTCGGCTGGTTTCTGCATCGTCTGGAAGAGGAGTGCGCATGATCAAGGTCGCAGTATGGGGTACGGGCATGATGGGCCAAGGGCTCCTCGGCTACATTCTCGATCGGCCAAACCAGATCGACCTTGTCGGCGTGATCGATCGCCATCCCGAGAAGCACGGGCGCACCGTGGGCGAGACCATCGGCGTCGACTGCGACATCCCGGTGACCGCCGACTTCGCGAGCGTGCTCGCCAAGAAGCCCGACGTCGTATGCATTCTGACCGCGAGCAACCTGCATGAGATCGCCGACCAGATCACAGCGGCCGTCGTGGCCGGCGCCAACGTCATCGGCATCGCCGAGACGCTCTCGTACCCGCTCGCGAGCGACCCCGAATGGACCGCCGAGTTCGACGCGCTGGCCAAGAAGCACGGCGTCAGCATTCTGGGCACCGGCATCAACCCGGGCTTCGTGCTCGACGCGCTGCCCATCGCGATGAGTTCTATCTGCCTCAAGATCGACAAGATCGAGGCCACGCGCGTCAACGACCTGGCGCCCTTCGGCCCCACGGTCATGGAGTCGCAGGGCGTGGGCACCACCGTCGCGCAGTTCGAGGCCGGAGTCGCCGACGGTAGCATCGTCGGGCACATCGGCTTCCACGAGTCGATCGGACTCATCGCGAGCGCGCTGGGCTGGGAGATCGACGAGATCGTCGAGACGCGTGCGCCCATCGTCACCACCGTCGAGCGTCAGACTGCCAGCGCACACGTGATGCCGGGCGACGTCTGCGGGTGCCGCCACACCGCGAACGGGTACAGCAAGGGTGAGCTCAAGATCGAGCTGATCCACCCGCAGCAGATTCGTCCCGAACTCGAAGGCGTCGAGACCGGCGACTTCATCAAGATCTACGGAGACCCCAACGTGAACATGTCCAACAACCCGGAGATCCCCGGTGGCAAAGGCACGTACGCGAGTGTCGGCAACTACATCCCGCTCATGGGAGCGGCTCAGCCCGGAATAGTGACCGTGGCCGACATGCCGCTCCCGCGCTTCTGGTCGCCGTCCAAGTAGAGGGGCACCACCATGGCAGACACCGCGCGTTGTAGCGTCGGCGAGTGGGTCGAGGTCGAGCGCGTGCTGCTCGAGCCGTCCGAGCGCTCGGCGAACCTGCCCGAGGACACGGCAAGCCAGCCGCTCATCACGTGGGTGAAGGGCTTCGCGCTCGCACCCGCCGACATGGGCGACGAACTCTCCGTCACGACGATGACCGGCCGCACCGTCACGGGGAAGCTCTCGGCGATCAAACCGGGCTACTTCCACACGTTCGGCCAGCCGATCCCCGAGCTCGTGCACGTGGGCGCCGATCTGCGGGCGCGCCTCGCCGAGTACCGAGGGGCGGGTGGGCCTCGTGGCTAACCGCACCGATGCGATCATGGCGCGCAAGGGCGAGATCATGGTGCGCGCCCTGGGGATGGACTACGCGCAGTTCGAGCGCAGCCCCATCGCCTTCGACTACGAGGGCATGATGGCCGCTCACGGCTACACCCTCGACGACATCGTCGGCATCCAGACACGCGGCGGGGTTGGCAACACGCCGCTGCTCGAGCTGCGCAACCTCACCGACCTGGTTCGCAGCTACAGCGAGCCGGGCTTCGGTGCGCGCATCTTCGTCAAGGACGAGGCCGCCAACATGGCCGGATCCTTCAAGGACCGCCGAGCATCCGTGTCCATCCACGTCGCTGCCGAGAAGGGCTACGCCGGCGTCATCGCCGCCACCTCCGGCAACTACGGCGCCGCAGTCTCCAGTCAGGCGGCGCGCAACAGCCTGGCCTGCATCATCTGCCAGGAGGCGTTCGACTCACGGCACATCGGCCAGCCCGAGATCATCGAGAAGAGCCGCATCTGCGAGGCGTTCGGTGCCGAGGTCGTGCAGCTCACGGTGGGCCCGGAGCTCTTCAGCCACATGCTGGAGCTCCTCGATGAGACCGGCTACTTTGCGGCGTCGCTTTACTCGAGCTTCGGCGTTTCGGGCATCGAGACGCTCGGCCTCGAGATTGCGACTGAGATGCGAGCAGTCACCGGCAA
>JBBQEC010000307.1:0-2453 GCA_038320305.1 Candidatus Limnocylindrales bacterium
ATCGCAGGGTGGTAGGTCTGAGCGAACAGGAACGCGAAACCGTCCCTGGCGATCGTTTCAGTGGCCTGCGCGGGCGTCAGGTCGATCGGAATACCCAACGCCTCCAGGACGTCGGCAGAGCCGGTCGCCGAGCTCATCGCCCGGTTGCCGTGCTTCGCGACCGGCACTCCAGCCGCGGCGACGACCAATCCGGCCGCGGTGGAGATATTGAATGTCTTCGAGCCGTCGCCGCCCGTACCGCAGGTATCGATGGCGCCTTCGGGGGCAGAAACAAAGAGGACGCGCTCACGCATTGCCAGCGCGAAACCCGTCAGTTCGTCGACAGTCTCGCCGCGCTGGCGCAGCGCGAGGAGGAGGCCACCGAGCTGCGCCTGGGTCGCCTCGCCGTCCATGACCTGGGCCATGGCTGCATGCGCGTCGTCGGTAGTCAAACTCCCGCCGGACATGACCTGGGCGATGGCCGACTTGACCGCGTCACTCATGCTGCGGCCTCGATGATGCCCTTGAAACAGAAGTCGCGGCGTGACTCGAGGATCTGCGGGTCTCCTTCGCCGCACGTGCGCAGGAAGCGCGCGAGGATGCGCGGTCCGTCAGGGGTGAGCACCGATTCGGGGTGGAACTGAACGCCCTCGATCGGCAGTGTGCGGTGCCGGATGCCCATCAGGACGCCATCGTCCGCAAGCGCGCTGACCACCATCTCCGGTGGCAGCTTGCCCGCATCGACGCACAGCGAGTGATAGCGCGCGGCGGGGAAGGGCAGGGGCATGCTTGCGAGGTAGCCCTTTGCGTCATGGCGCACGGTCGAGGCCTCGCCGTGGACGAGGGTTGGTGCGCGAACTACCGACGCGCCGAACGAGGCGGCGATGGCCTGCATGCCCAGGCACACGCCGAGCATCGGCATTGAACGTTCGCGCGCCAGCTCGATCGCTGCCAGGGAGATGCCCGAGTCCTCTGGCCCCCCCGGGCCTGGCGAGATGAGGATCCCACGCAGCCCCTGGCTCGGGTCGTCCGCGATAACGATCAGCTCAGCGGCCGTGATCTCGTCGTTGCGTACGACGCGGACCTTGGCGTCCGCAGCCTCGAGCGCCTGGACGAGGTTGTATGTGAACGAGTCGTAGTTATCGATGACGAGGATCATTTCGAGCTCCCGGCGACGAGCGCCTCGCTGTCTTGAGGGGTCGATTCAGCAGCCGCAGCGGCCGGGCCAGCAGCCATCTCGATTGCGCGCCGGATGGCGGCCGACTTGTGCTCGGTTTCTTCGAATTCCTTCTCGGGCACGCTGCCGGCGACGATGCCGGCGCCGCTGTGGACGTGGATCTTGCCCTTCCCGAGCACCGCGCTCCGGATCGCGATCGCGGTATCGAGCGAGCCGTCGTAGCCCAGATAGCCGACTGCCCCGCCGTACACTCCGCGACGCTCCTGTTCAAGCTCGGCACTGAGTTGCATCGCGCGCACCTTCGGGGCGCCGCTCAACGTCCCCGCCGGAAAAACGGCGCGCAGCGCGTCGAGCGCGTCACGGTCGGGTCGGAGCTCTGCCTCTACGTGACTGACGAGATGCTGAACGTGGCTGAAGCGTTCGACCTGCATGTAGCGCGTGACGGTCACGGTGCCCGGCTTGGCCACGCGGCCCAGGTCGTTCCGTGCGAGATCAACAAGCATTACGTGCTCGGCACGTTCCTTGCGATCTGCCAGAAGATCGGCAGAGAGCTCATCGTCGGCCGCGGCCGTGGCGCCACGCGGCCGCGTGCCGGCGATGGGATGGGTCACAAGGTGGTCCGATTCGGCCCGGAGGAGGAGTTCCGGGCTGGCGCCGACAACCTCGAAATCAGGCATGCGAACGAAGAAGAGATATGGGCTGGGGCTGACGCGACGAAGCGCGCGGTAAAGGTCGATGCCTCGGGTTTGACCGGCATCGAAGCTCTGGCGTCGGGCGATCACGGTCTGAATGACATCGCCACCGACGATGTGCTCCTTGGCGTTCTCGACGGCCGCGATGTACTCAGCACGGTCCAGGTTGATGTCTTGGCCGGTCGTGGCCGTGGCGACCGCGCTCTTGGCCGGGTATTTGGGCGCCGCAGCCGTCCGATCGAGGACGTCGAGGACCGCGCGCTCGGCGATCCGATAGCGCGCGTCGAAGTCCGGCGCGTCCGCGTGGAGCGCCGCGATCGCCGAAAGCGTGTGGGTCAGGTGATCGAAGACGATGACCAGATCCGTCTCGATGAACGCGGCCAAGGACGCGCCGACCGGGTCGCGCTCCGGCAGCGGCACGCTGCGCTCGAAGCTGCTGACCGCGTCATAGGCAAGCATGCCGACGGCCCCGCCACTGAAACGCGGCAGGTCCACCAATGGCGCAACCCGGCGGCGCGGCAGGAACCGGCGCAGAGCGTCGAGCGGATCCGCGGCCGGCGCGACCTCACCGATCAGTTCAGCAGCGTGCTCCATGCCCACCGGCC
>JBBQEC010000308.1:0-2450 GCA_038320305.1 Candidatus Limnocylindrales bacterium
GTCCCGCTGCGACAGGAACTTCCAGGCCTTGGTTGTGGCGTCGTAGCCCCAGTAAGAAATGATCTTCTGGCTCGTATCGCCGGCCGCATCGAAGTTGAACGTGCCGAGAGCGGAGGTGTACGAGTGGCTGGGATCCGCAACGTAGGCCCGGATGGCCTCACGCAGCGCGGCCTGATCGCCATTGGCCGAGGTGCCCACAGCCGCGAGTGCCTGCAGGAAGACCTGCGTACACGTGTAAGCGGCCGCGCTGTATGCGCCAGGAGAGTCAGTGAACATGGCCTTGTAAGCCGTGGCGAAGTCGGCCGAGCTCGGCGAGGCGTCGCTGGCGACGTCCGTCGGACCTGCCGTGGTGCCGTAGCTGCCGACATCGCCGGCATCGCCGGCGATCTGGAGGAACGAGCTGTCCTGCGTGGACGGACCGTCAACGATGCCGTCACCGCCACCGAACGGGATGGTCATCTGCTGCGAGGCCATCTGGCTGCGGAAGATGCCCAGGCCTGACGTGGTGACGCCGCCGTAGTAGACGTAGTCAACAGCCGGGTTGAGGCCCTTGATCGCGGTCAGATAGCTGGTGAAGTCGGTCGTCTTGTCCGAGATGCCCTCACGCTTGGCGACAGTGCCGCCGAGCGCGATGAACGCGTCGTTGAAAACGTCCGAGAGGCCCTTGCCATAGGTCTGCGTGTCGTCAGCGACATAAGCATTCTTGGCATGAACGGTGTTGTAGGCGATGTCCGCGCCGGCGGCGCCCTGAAGATCGTCAGTGGTCGCAACACGGACGTAGGCGATCTTGGTTGGGTTCGTTGGGCGCAGGGTCAAGGGATCGACGCCCGCCCAGGTCTTGGTCAGACCGGGGTTCGTGTTCGCCGGGCTGCACTGCATGAGGCCGGCAGCGTTGCTGACCGGAATCTCTGCCTGTGCGACGTTCGAGTTGTACGGGCCGACGACGAACATCACGGACGGGTCGTTGGCCAGTGCCGTCATGTTCTGAGCGCCCGTCTGTGGGTCGTGCTTCCCGTTTAGAGCGTCGTCCTTCTGGTCGATCGTGATCGTGTAACCCGCCGGGGCCGCGATCTGCGAAAGCGCCAGCGCCACGCCGTTTGCGGTTGGGACGCCGTTCGGTGCCTCGCCGCCCGTCATGGGCAGCTCAATACCGATCTTGATGGCCATGCCGCCTGCGGCTGGTGTGCCTGCGGCTGGTGTGCCGGCGGCAGGCGTGCCTGCTGCCGTTGACGAAACCGGCGTCGACGGTTTCGTCGTGGCTGATGAACTCGGACTGCAAGCCGCGGTCGCCAGGACCAGACCTACTCCGAGTACGCTGAGAGTCCTCAGCCTCATGTAACGAGCCTCCTCTAACAAACTTCCTCCTCATGGCCAGGTGGCCACGGCAGCGGCGGCGCTCGTGTACACGGAACGTCCCAGTTCGGGGGTGGCGCCACCCTCAGACGGCTACCACCGGGTCAACTGAGGACCCCTCTTCCCCAGGGACGAAAAGTTCCGTGACGGAGATTCGAGCACCGACCGCGTCGATATAGCCCCTGACGCGATGCCGTATCATAGACGGCGACGCCCCGTTTGCAACAGACGTTGGAGCGCCCCGGTTTTAGCCGTCACACCTTCCGCAAGGTTGGTTTGCGCTTCCGGAGCGGCGCCTCCCACCGGCACCGGACAAACCGGTCGACCGTGGCGTCACGGGCACTCTCTTCGTTGGGGAGCCCGATCATCACGAGGGATGACAGCCAGCGTGGAAGTTCAGCTCCGCGACGCACGCCTGACGGACATCGATCGGGTCATGGGCCTGATCGAGCGTTCCGACTCGGCTTGGTCGCTCGAGCAGCTCACAAATGCAGCTGATGTCCTTCGACAGATGGTCTACCTGCCCAACACCTCATTGCTCGTCGCCATGGACGGACGGATGCTGGTCGGCGTCGCAGTGCTTGCACTGCGACCGTCGGTCAGCGCAGGTGGGCTGGTCGGCACTGTCGACCTGCTTGCTGTAGAGCCCGGTCATGAGGATGACGGTGTGATCGAAGCGCTGTTGTCCGAACTCATTCGTTCGGCGCGAAACAAAGGCTGTGGGTTGCTCGAGGGCAATGTCCCGACGGAGCCGGCCGAGTTGGCGCGCTGGGAATCAGCAGGGTTTGCCGAGGCCGGGCCTCGGCTACGTTGCCCACTCGTTCGCGCCGCCGCGCTGTCCATTTAGGGACGGCGCGCAGGAGCGCGCACCACACATACAGGAGAACTTAGTGAGCAAGAACGTCGCCGTCTTCGTGGACGTGGCGAACATTTTCTACGCGGCCAAAGCTGCCGGTGTGGATATTGACTACGTCACGTTGCTCAAGGCGGCCACCGCCGGACGAGATTTCGTCCGCGCGTATGCATACACCGGGCTTGACCCGGAAAACGACAACCAGCGCCAGTTCCACGCCTTTCTGGGCCGTAACGGCTACAAG
>JBBQEC010000309.1:0-2443 GCA_038320305.1 Candidatus Limnocylindrales bacterium
TGTTGCCGGAGCCTCCTCGCCGCCAGCCGAGCAACCAGCCAAAGCAAGTACCGATGCCGCGACGGCACCCGTCACAGCGACCGCGCGCATCGTGCCGCGGTACTGCCCAATTCCGTGTGTCATCGCTACCCCCTCGAGAGAAAGAAAACCCCCAGCCATGATGGCATACCCGTGGCCGGGGTTGGGGGTTGGGAGGGGGCGCTACTCGGTGGCGTCGGTCGGCTTCTTGCGCGGCGCGCGCTTGGGCTTGGGCTTGGGCGCCGGGGCGTCCGACGCATCGGCAGGGGCATCGGCAGGGGCATCGGCCACTGCGGGGTCGACGGGCGCGCCAGCAGGCGGGCTCGCGAACTGCGCGGCGCGCACGGCAAAACTCAGGCAACTGTGAGACAACTCTTGGCCCCTTCCGGGCCCTAGAAGTCACCCAATCGCAACATCCCGACCCCAACGTTTCGCGCGCGATGTGCGTTACTAGATATGTGGTGTGCAGTTGTGTGCACGGGTGAATCCACCCCGCGCAGCCCGCGCCACGCGACCAGCATGGGTCTGGGGGGGCCGCCGCCCTTGCAGCACGGCGCACGCGCGCCTTGCGGAGACGACGGCCATGATCCGAGGAGGATGACGAACGGTGCAGTCAAGGGACTACGTGGTGTTGCGGGCAGTCGAGGTGGGGCTCGCCGCTGCAGTCGTGGCGGCGCTCTTGGTCGCCTTCAGTAGCGGTTGGCTCACCGCCAGCGCACAGAAGTTTTCCGATTGGTACGCCTCCCAAGTGAACGGTCTGTTGACCGTGACCGTGGTCAGCACCACCGTGACGCTCCCTCAGGTTGAGCGCACCGATCTCCCCATCCCCCAGGTCGAGCCCCCCGTGTTTTCCGCGTCTCAGGACGATGCCGAACCCGCCGCCAGCCCGGGCGCCGACTAGCCCCCGGTCGCCGCCGTACCCCGATACGCGTCACTCGAGCCTGTTCTACTCCAGCCTGTGCGGCTTTCGCCCCCGCGGCATCGTCAGCACGAGCGCGAGCGCCACGGCGATCAGCAGCCACGACGCGAACGGCAACCACCGCGCGCCCCACGCCCCCAACATCACGGCTCCCACACGCGAGCCGACCACGTTGCCAGCATTGAAGAGCGTCGCATAGGTGGCGTTGCCGATGTCCACGGTCCACGGTGAGTGGCGCAGCGCCCAGTTCACCATGGAGATCACGAGGATCGACCACGAGACGCCCTGCAACGCGATCATCGCCACGGCCACCGGCTTGAACTGCCCGCCCATGGACAGGCCCGTCCACATGACCAGCAACAGCGCGAGGCCCAGCACCACGGCCTTGACCGGCCAGCGGTCGAGGAACCGGGCCACCATCCAGGTGGTCACCACGCCGGTGAAGCCGCCCACCATCAGCAGGATCGACACGGTGTCATCGGCGAAGCCGGTGACCTCGGTGTAGTACGGCGCAAAAAAGGTCCACGTGAGTTGCATGGCTGCAGTCATCAGGCCGGTGACGGCCATGACGCGAATGAACTTGCGCATCGACGGGAACTCGCCGCGCACCATGGTGCCCTGCTGCGTGCGGAAGCTCGGCATCAGCATCGCGACCACCACTGCGAGCAGCGCGCCGCCGCCGGTCAGGATCCAGAACGGCGTATGCCAGTGCGTCTGCTGTGCCAGGTAGGTCGCCGCGGGCAAGCCCACGACGCCGGCCGATGCCGGACCAAGCAAGAGCCGCGCTACCGACCGGCCGCGCTGGGCGAGCGGGAACATACCAGCCGCGGCGGGCACAACGACCGCCCAGAACAAAGCGTGGGCGACGCCGGTGAGCGCGCGGGAGAACATCAGCGCCGCGTAGGTGTCGGCGATCGCCGCGAGGAAGGCGCCCGCAGTGAAGATGACGAGCGCCCCGACCAACACCCAGCGGCGCACCATGCGCGTGGTCAGCATCGCGAGCGGCAAGGTCGTGAACATCACTGCGATAGCGAACACGGTGGCCGCCATACCCAACTCGGCCTCGGACCTGCCGAGGTCCGCAGCCATCGACGGGAGCAGACCCACGGGCGCTATCTCGTTGGTGACAAACAGGAAGGCCGAGACGGCGAGTGCCACGAGCACCACGTTGGCGCGCGCGGGCGAAACGGGAGGGGTCGGAGGGGCGCCGGGTGTTCCTGCGTCGCTGGCGTCGGCGGCGGGGGTCGCGCCTGGGGGCGCCGCGGTCTCGCCGGGAAGGACGAGCGGTTCACCCGATACGGGCGACGCATACACGTATGTCTCGTCCAGGGAGCCGTCCAGGTCGGCGTCCGTGGCGACGTCGTGCGCGTCGAGAGTCATGAAGGTCCTTGCCGGGCGTGCTGAGTGATCGAAACGTTTCGATTCGATTCTCCCACACACCGTGCTGCGCCACCGACCTGCGCGAAGTTTCCACCGACTAGGTGTTGCGTCTCATGAGATTGGTGA
>JBBQEC010000310.1:0-2435 GCA_038320305.1 Candidatus Limnocylindrales bacterium
AGGAGGGCTTCCACCTTGCGGGTGGCCCCGACTACGTCCTGTGGGCGATCGCCGATTGGATAGTCGACGGCTACTTCCCTGTTTTCGACCGCTTGGGCGATGAGATCGACGATCTCGAGGCGGACGTGATGCGCAAGCCGAATAACTGGGTCGTAGAACGACTCTTCCAGGTGCGCCGCGACCTTCTCCTGATTCGACACGCGGTGAATCCGCAACGTGAAGTATTCAACCAGCTCACGAATCGCGATTTGAAGTTGATCAAAGCAGACCGAATCGTCTACTTCCGCGACATCTACGACCACCTCATCCGACTCACAGACGAGCTCGACAGCTATCGCGAGCTGGTCAGCACGACCCTCGATATTTACCTGTCACAGGTCAACAACAACTTGTCCGAGATCATGAAGCGACTCACGGGAGTCACGGTCGTGCTCGCAACTATCGCTGCCATCAGCGGTATCTTCGGCATGAGTGAGGCAGGCTCCGCTTTCCAATTCCAGGAAGCAACGGGCTTCTGGATCGTGACCGCGACCGCGATCGGCATCGCCCTCTTCGTCTATCTGTACTTCCGGCGCCGCAACTGGATCTAAATCGTCCACGTGGCGCTGCGGCCCCGTTCTCGATGCCGTAGTACATTCCACCGACATGCGCCTCCCCGAAGCTCTCGGTGCGATCGTGGCGCTGGTCGTTGGGGCCGTTTTGGCGGCCTTCCTGCTCACTTCAGCTTTGGGCGAGCAACCAGCGCTGCCGAGTCCCGTACCTCCGACTCTCCCCGCTCTGCCCACGCTCGCTGTTTCCAGCGCGCCTCCCAGCACCGCTCCCTCGGCGCCCGCAACGCCATCCGCCACGCTGGTCGTGGGCCAGATCGCGCCGCCCCTCGAGGTAACCCTTCTCGACGGCAGCGTGATGAACACGTCCGATTTCAGCGGCACGCCCATGTGGGTCCATTTCATGGCCACCTGGACGCCGCAATCGCCAGCCGAACTGGCCATGATGCAGGGCTACGCCAAGCAGCTCGGGGACCAGATGAACGAGCTCGTAGTCGATGTCGGCGAGGATTCGCAGACGGTCAAGGCGTTCATGAAAGCCCAGAAGTTCAATTTGCCGGTGGGCGTCGATCAGGACGGATCGGCGGCTGCCTCATGGGGTGCCCTCGCCCTGCCTGTGCACTATTTCATCGACGCCGACGGCGTCGTCCAGCAGATCGTCTACGGCGGCGCTCCACCGGAAATCTTCATCCAGGCAATTACGGTCGTGGTGCCCGACTTCTCCGCGGAAGCCCCGGCACCAAGGCCGAGCATCCCGCTCACGCTGCCGAGCGACACACCGGTCCCGCAGGACACTCCGTCGCCCGCGCAATGACGACGCCCGTCAGCGTACGGGCAGCGGTCGAAGCGGCCACTCAGCATCTTCAGCGCCGGCCGTTGCTCATCGTCAGCGACTTCGACGGCACACTCAGTCGGATCGTCGATGATCCGTGGGGCGCGCAGATCCTGCCTCTTGGTCGCCGCGCTCTGCGCGCCCTCGCTGGACTACCTGATGTTCATGTAGTCGTTCTGTCGGGCCGTTCCGCGCCCGATGTCGCCGCGCGAGTGCGAGTGGGTGGCGTGACGTACATGGGCAACCACGGCATGGAGCGTGGCTTTGTCCGTCGTCACGGACGACCCGATCGGCTGCCAACGAGCGTTGACTCCGCCTCGCACGACGCGGTCCACATGGCCGAGCGGCTCGCGGACGAGATGCCGCGGGTGGTCCGCGAGCCGTGGTTGATCGTCGAACGCAAACCACCCGCGGTCGCGCTCCACTTCAGGACCGCACCGGACATTGCGGCCGCGTCGGCGCGAGTCCGGGCTGCCGCCGACGCGCTTGACCCAAACGGAGTTCTTGAGCGATTTGGCGGCAGACGCGTCCTTGAGCTGCGGCCGTTTGGCGCTGTCGCCAAGGGTGACGCGCTGCTCACGCTCGTGGACGAGATGCATCCAAAGAGCGTGTTCATGCTCGGTGACGACGTCAGTGACGCGATGGCCTTCCGGGCGTTGCGTGATCTGCGCGCGCGGGGCGTGACCGATGGGGTGGCGATAGCCATCCAGGCGCGCGCCGAGGTGCCGCCCGAGGTGCTCGCCGCGGCCGATATCGTCCTCGCCTCGCCTATGGATGCGACCCGTTTCCTGGCGGCGATCTCCAGGAGACTTGCGGCATGACGGAGCGGATCAGCCTGCGGCCGGTCGAGCAGGGCGATGTCGAGATCTTCTACGAGCACCAGGCTGATCCGGTCGCGGTCGAGATGGCCGCCACGAAGGCCCGCGACGGCGCCGATCATCACGTGCATTGGACGAAGCGACTCCTGGTCAATCCCGATGGCGTCGTCCGCACCGTGCTCGTTGATGGCGTGGTCGCGGGCAACGTCCTCTCGTGGATCGATGAAAATGGCCGCC
>JBBQEC010000311.1:0-2396 GCA_038320305.1 Candidatus Limnocylindrales bacterium
CCACCGTCCTCGGCGGCATCGCCCCCGGCGTGATTCACGGTCTCGCCACCCACGGCCTCGCACTCAGTGCCGGCGTCACGCTCTACGTAGGCGCGTCCAACCTGATCCCGGAGTTCCAAGGGAAGCGAGGATGGCATCACAACGCGTTCTTTTTCGTGGGCTGCGGTGGCTACTTGCTCCTGACCCGGCTCCTCCCGACCTAGAGTTTTGTGCGCCGCGTCGAGCGGCGGATGTCCCCTCCTGCGAAATTGCTCGGGCCGGACTGCGCGCTGCGCGCGCTGGTTTGACCCTGCGCGGTATTCGCCGGAGGGGACATCCGCCGCTCGCCGCGTCTCACCGCTGCCTACGCGGGCAGAAGCCGCGTCAACATTGCGTAGATGCCGCAGCCGAGGAAGAAGAAGGCGTTGTGGTGCCAGCCGCGCTTTCCCTGGAACTCGGGAATCAGGTTTGAGGCACCGACGTACAGGGTGACGCCCGCGCTGAGGGCGAGGCCGTGCGTGGCGAGGCCGCCAATGAACCCAGGCGCGATGCCGCCGAGCACCGTGGCCACACCGAGGGCGCCGGCAGCGCCCAAGGCGGCGAGGCGGGTGCCGCCGGCGGCGATGAAGAGCGACGAGATGGCGAAGCCCTCGGGGAGCTTGTGCAACACGATGGCGACAAAGACCAGCAGGCCGAGGTGCGAGTTCACGGCAAACGACGTGGCGATGGCGACGCCGTCGACGAAGGTGTGGAGGGTGAGGCCGATGAGGGCCGAGATGCCGACGCTCTGCTCCACCTGGTGCGTTTCGGGGCCAAAGTGGAAGTGCCGCACGAAGACGTGCTGGGTGAGGTGCACCAGCACGAAGCCGAGCAGGATGACCCACGCCGCGTCGGGCCCGCCGGTGGTGATGGCCTCGGGCACGAGGTCGCCGAGGGAGACGGCAATGAGGAAGCCGGCGGAAAAGGCGAGGACGAACTCGAGCGAGCGGGCGCTCCACGCGCGACGCGAGAGCACCGCGGCGGCGCCGGCCATGTTGGCCAGCGCCGCCACGAGGGTGTAGGCGAGAGTGGGCACTGCCCTACTTCGTCACGGCGGCGTAGGCGATGATGAGCGTGGCGAGCGCCGAGGTGGTGCCGAGCACGCGGGCCCAGATTTCGTTGGAGTTGGTCTTGGCTTCGGGCTTTGTCGGCACGGTAATCACCGAGCCGGCCACGATGTCGGGCGACGTGTGGAAGAAGAGCAGGACGCGACGCACGCGCTTCGACAGCCCGTCCGGGTACGCCACTGTCGCCTTGCCCACCTGGCCGCGATCGGCCGGGCCACCCGCCAGTTCGATGTAATCGTTGAGCGAACGCCCCTTCACGAAGCGCACGAGTGTCGGGCGAATCACCGCGCCGCCCACCGCCACGGTCTGCGGATTGGGCTCGATGACGATCTCGTCACCAGCCAGGATGAGCACGTTGCTGTCCTCGTTGCCGCGCATCATCGCATTGTAGTCCACCGCCACGTCACGTCCCTCGCGGCGCACGCGGAAGCTCTCGCTGTACGCCGCCGGCAGCACACCGCCCGCCCGCGCAATGACGTCGCGCACGCGGTCCTTGTTCTCGGTAATGGCGTAGCTGCCCGGGTGCAGGAACTCGCCAGCGACGCTGACGAACCGCTGACTGCGGAACCCGGGCGAACCGCGCACGATCACGCGGTCTTCCCGCTGCATCAGGAACGACTCGGCGCCGGGCGCGGCAGCGAACGCGACGCCCGCCGGGAAGCGATAGACGATGCTGGTGGTGTCGGAGTACGTGGCGCCAGTGCGCCGGCGCGCCACCTCGACGAGCTGCGCCCGCTCGGTGAAGCCCCCGGCACGCTCGATGGCGTCCTTGAGCGTCTCGTGTTCCACGAAGCCCCGCGAGCCGCCGCGGTTCACCTCGCCGTCCACGCTGACCGTCCCCGCCGGAAAGACCAGCCGCCCGTCGAGCACCTCCACGTCGTCGAACTCCTGCAACTCGAAGTTGCGGCCGTCGCTGAGCGCGTCCACCGAGAACAGCTCGCTGCGCCCGGTCAGCGGAATCTGCCGCACCACTTTCACGCGGTCACCGAGCGCCCAGGGAAGCATGCCCTGCGAAAGCTGCAGCAGGCGGCCGAGCGTCATCTTGTCCTTCAGCTCGTACTCGCCCTGCTGGAAGACTTCGCCGCGGAGCGTCACGACGTTGCGGCGCGTGGCGCCAATGGCAAAGACGGTGACGATGTCGTTGTCGAGCAGCGGCACGCGCCCCAGCGAATCGAGGTCGCCCTTGAGCTGGATGTCCACCTTCACGCGCTCGAGGCCCGGCGCGCGGCGCTCGGCGGGAAGGATGCGGTCAATCTGCACGCGCTCCACCGAGGCGCTGGCCAACAGGCCGCCGGCGAAGCCCAGCAGGTC
>JBBQEC010000312.1:0-2392 GCA_038320305.1 Candidatus Limnocylindrales bacterium
GTCATTGCGCGCTCGCGCTGGCGACGCGATCATCAAGCCGCCGCGCGTCGTGCCCACTATCGCGCCCGACGGAAATGAGGTGCAACTGTAGTACTAGCTCGTTGGTGCGATAGGCGAGCCGCCGCGCGATCGTTATCCATCAATGGTACTCGGCACTCGCGCGTCAAACGACGCGCGCTGGCGCTCGAGCTTGTGCGGGAGTACTGCAATGGAAGACAGGTCGATTGCCAAAGACGAGGCGCGCCGCGTCGCGGGGCACGACGCCATCAAGGCGCACGTCGAACGCGACGTGAATGCAGACATCGAACAACGGGGCACCCAGGCCAGCGCCGCCGAGGCCGGGAAGCTCAACAGCGTCGCAAGCACGCTGCGGAGCGGCGCCATCGATGAGGTGTCCAGCCGGGACCGCGAGGTGTCGCGCGCCCGTGGGGCGGCGCGCGGTTCGCAGGTGCTGGACTACCTGTTCTACCTCCTGTACGGGCTGCTGTCGATTCGTCTCGTCCTCGCGCTCGTGGGCGCCCGACCGTCGAACGGCTTCGTGCAGCTCGTCCAGTCCGTGACGAATCCGTTCTATGCGCTCTTCCGGGGCATCGTGCCGAGTCCGACGACCGAGGGGGGCTTTACGCTCGTCCTGCCAATCCTCATCGCCATCGTGGCGTACGCCCTGCTGCACCTCGCCATCAACGGCTTTCTGCGGATGCTCGCCCATCGCAAGACCGAGATCTGAGCGTTCCACCGCCGACGGAGCATCACAATGAGTGAACATCGCGATCAGCGCGAGAAGGACTGCATCGCCGCGTGCAATGACTGCGCCACCACCGCGTGCGCCGAGGCCTGCCGCAAGATGCCTGCGTGACCGACCGCGCGACGGAGGTTGACGTGGGCGGCGACGCGCAGTTCGCGGGCGATCTCATTCCGGCAGACTGCCAGCCGATCGAGGTTCGCGTGAACGAGCTCATGCAGTTGTTCAACGCGATGGATGGTTCTCCGTTCCATGAACGCGATCTCGACCCTGATGCCGAGGCGTTCATCGTGCGCTGGGCGCGCGAGGCACCTCGCGGCTCGAAACTGGCGCTGCTGGTGACGCTTGACCGCGCTCGCGGACCGGCGAACGAGGCCACGGTGCTGCGTGACGCGATACGGGAGTTCTTTGCCTCCCGCGCCGAGGTGGCGAGGCAGCGGCTCCGCCAGTTGCTGCGGATCGGACAAATCAGCCTGCTGGCCGGCCTGGCGTTTCTCACGGTGGCCCTCGGCCTCGGAGACGTCCTCAGCCGCATCATGCAGGGCCAGCGGATGGGAGAGCTGCTGCGGCAGGGCGTGGTGATCATCGGTTGGGTCGCGATGTGGCGGCCGCTGGAGATCTTCCTGTACGACTGGTGGCCGATTCGCTCCGAGGCGAAGCTCTTCGACGCGCTGAGCGCGATGCCGGTGCGCATTGCCTACCGCGCGAACGCGCAACCCGAAGGGTGGCGGGGGGATTGGCCCACGGTCACGCCGGCGCAGCGGGCGCAGCAGAAGTCGGTGATTGGCGTTCTCGCACGCTAGCCCTCGCCGCAGATCCGGGGTATCGCTCAATGAGCGTAGTGCCGACCGGGTTGGCGTGACTGAGGGAGTACGCCCTCCGAGCGATGTCGCGCGCCACGCACCCCGTCCATCTTGACTGCACGGGCTACTACTGCGCCCTTCGCCAATCCCACACGAGAGGCCGTGGTCCCCAAAGGCCATGTGCACCACATCGAGCGCTCACCGTCGCCAACACTCACTCTTCATCGCGTGCTCCGCACGGCGGGACATTCGCCCGTGCCGGCGCGCGTGCCGGCCGCATCCAGGACGTGTTCTCCGCCCACCAAGGCGTGGAAGCTGACGACATGAACGTGATGTGCCTGATCCGCACCGGGAGCGCCTGAGACATGCGCGTTCCGCTGCCGCTGATCTCTCCGACGCTTGCGCCGCTCGAAGATCCGATCCGCGCCGAGCTGTTCGGCATCGAGCGGCTGGAGCAGCACGCCGAGTCGCTGGCCGCCGCGCAGCGGGTTGCGGCCGGCATCGAGCCGAGGCGTCCGCTGCTGCCCCGTGTCGACGACAACGGCCGCGCCCTGCGTGACGCGAGTCGCCAAATCGCCGAGGCGGTGCGCGATGAGCGGTGGATCACCCCGGCGGCGGAGTGGCTGATCGACAACTTCTTCGTCGTCGACGAGCAGCTGCGCGAGATCCGTGACGACCTCCCCGTCGGCTTCTATCGTGAGCTTCCCGCGCTGGCCGGCGGTCCCCTCGCCGGCTACCCTCGCGTGTACGGCATCGCGTGGGCCTTCGTTGCGCACACCGACAGCCGCTTCGATCCGGACACGCTCCGCCGATTCGTGCAGGTGGACCAGCGGGTCGAGCCGCTCAC
>JBBQEC010000313.1:0-2389 GCA_038320305.1 Candidatus Limnocylindrales bacterium
GTATCGGACAAACGACGAGCGCCTAATGGCCTTGCCAGAATGGCTCGAGTTCTATAACCATGGACGCCCGCACACCGCGCTCGACGGACTCACGCCACATCAGGCACTTGTCAACAACGTCGGCGGGAATCACAGCTAGCCCTCGCGCTCCTCGGGCGGCGGGACGGAACGGAAGCTGCGATAGAGCAACAGGTCGTAGACGATCTTCAAGCCGCCGCCCAAGACGAAGGGAAGGGAGGCAAAACCGCTGGCGTACAGCGGCGCGGCGATGAGTTGCGAGGTCGCTGCGCCCACGCTGCGGGCAATGCCTGTGACCCCGGCCGCGGCGGAGCGCTCGTCGGGATCGACGACGGCCATGGTGTATGACTGGCGAGTAGGCACGTCCATCTGGCTGATCGAGAAGCGGACGAGCAGGACGATCACGGCGAGCTCGACCGTGGGCATGAACGGAATGAGCATCAGCAGCACGTTCGAAGGCAGGTGCGTGAAGACCATTGTCCGGATCAGCCCGATGCGCTTTGCGATGCTGGCCGCAGCAAGTGCTGAGAGGCCGGCCAGGATGTTGGCGGCGAACAGGACGCCGCCGATGAAGGCCGGATCGGAGCCGAAGCGGACGCTGAACCAGAACGCGATCAGGCTCTGGACAACCAGGCCTCCTCCGAACGCGTCGAGCGCGAAGAGTGCGGAAAGTCGCGCGACCGTGCGCTGCGATCGATGCAGGCCAAGGCGGCGGGCGATCGAGACGTCCGTCGGAGGGCGTACTTCGATCGCGGGAGACACCAGGGCGAACATCGCCGCGAGCGCGAGCCCCAGCGCGCCGTAGCCGATGATGACTGCGCGGTACGCTGCGGTCGGCTCGAGGCCACCGTTGATCAGCAGTTGAGCGACGCCGCCGCCGACGAGTGCGCCCGTCGCCGTCGCAAATGAGCCGACCAGGTTGAACCAGCCAAACACGCGCGTCCGCTGCCCGTCCGGAATCGTCTGGGTCAGTGACGCCTGCTCGACGGCGAGGAAGGGGCCAACCTCGCTGCCCGACGGGCTGATCACGCCGATCGTCGCGGCAACGGCGAGGACGATGAACATGTCGCTGGCGACGAACACGACCGCGGCACCAAGCATGAGCAGCGCCCCAATCAGGAGCACGCGCCGACGGCCGACGTGGTCGGCGTGCGTTGTCAGCCACAGCGAGATGACCGCGTCGCCGGCCAGCGTCAGGGCTAACAGCAAGCCAACGAGGGGAGCGGACACGCCGACCGCGACGAGGTACAGCACGAGGATGACGGAGACGAGCCCATAGCTGAACATGCGCGTTGCACGCGTTGCGAAGATCAGACGAGCGTCGCGCCCAAGGACAGTCACTGCGCGACCGATGATCTCAGGCTTGACGCTACGAAATGGCACACTTCGGTCGTGATCGGCGTGCGTCCAGTTCTCAAGGTGGCTTTGCCACGGGCACTTCTTGCCGCTGCGGCGGCCGCGCTCATCGTCCTTGGTTGCGCCTCGACCCCGCCACTGCCCAGCGCGGGAACGCAGACGCCCACTCCGACGCCCGCCGGTTCGGCGTCCGAATCGGTGGCCAGCGCAACGCCCATCTCTTCGGCCACGACCTCCAACCGGCCCACGCCCGTGGCACAGCCAAGCGCATCCGTGACAGAGACATCACCACCCACCATGCCCCCCGCCGACGCGATATCCGCTGAGCTCGTCACGCCCGGATCTCTGACTGTTTGTCTGGCACTCATGGGTGCGCCGGCCGCCAGTCTCGACGACCAGAACCAGCTCTCCGGCTATAACGTCGCCTTTGCCACTGAGCTCGCGTCGCGCCTGAACTTGCAGCCCGTGATCCAACGGACCGACTTCAGTGCCCTTATCTCGACGCTCCAGTCGCATGCCTGCGACGTCAGCGTGTCGTCGCAGAACATCACATCGGAACGCAACCTGCTCGTAAACCTGGTCCCCTACACCCAGTCAAAGCTCGGTTTTCCAGTCGTCGTCGCCAAGGGCAACCCGTTGAAAATCCAGCTCCCCCTCGACCTGTGCGGCAAGTCGGTCTCCGCCGCCAACGGCTCGACTGGTGTCGACGCAGTGCAGGGCACAGATGGCGGCAGTGGCGCCGTCGGGAGCAACGCCGGCATCAACTCGAGCTGTGCGGCCAACGATGCAAGCGCGGTCGACCTGCACACCTATCCGAGCGAACCTGATGCGGTGCAGGCGCTGCTCGACAAGTCGGTTGTCGCCTACATCGGTAACGCGAACTTCGTCGATCAGTATCCGGACCAGCTCGAGCGATCGGACCTGGTGCTGCCGTCGGCCCAGCAAGGTATCGGCGTTGCCCTCGATCATCCCAGCACGAAAACTGCCGTTGAGGCGGCCATGGGTGCGATGATCA
>JBBQEC010000314.1:0-2384 GCA_038320305.1 Candidatus Limnocylindrales bacterium
GGTGTTGGCCGCTCGCGAAGACGACGTCCCGGACCCGGGCTCCTACCAGCTCGTCACCCTCGACGGCGAGAACCTCATCATGGTTCGCGGCCGTGATGGCCAGTTGCGTGCCTTCCACAACGTCTGCCGGCACCGCGGGACCGCCGTGGCCGAGGAGCAGTGCGGCACGCTCGTTCGGTTCCAGTGCCCGTACCACGCCTGGATCTACGACCTCGACGGCAAGCTGATCCGGGCCAAGCACACCGAGGACCTCGAGGACTTCGCGTTCGAGGATTTCGGGCTCGCCACCGTGCGACTGGACACGTGGCAGGGCTTCGTGTTCCTCAATCTCGACCCGGACGCCGTGCCGGTTGCCGAGCAGCTCGGCGATCTGGTCGGCCACCTCGCTCGGTTCGATTTCGCCTCGCTGCGCCAGGCCAGGCACGCCGAGTACGACGTCGCCGCGAACTGGAAGTTCATCGCCGAGAACTACAGCGAGTGCTACCACTGCCCGGGCCTGCATCCGCACCTCAACCACCTCACGCCCTACGACGTCGGCATCGAGTACGACCCGGACGGCGCGTGGCAAGGTGGCTACATGGAGCTCATCGACGGCGCCGAGACCATGGCGCTCGACGGCGGTCAGGGCTCGCGGCGCGGCCGACCGGCGATGCGCGGCATGACCGCGGACGACGAGCGCCGCATCGACTACTACGTCCTGTGGCCGTCGACCTTCCTCTCGATCCACCCGGACTACCTGCTCGTCCATCGTCTGATCCCCCAGGGCCCGGATCGCACGCTCGTGACGTGCGATTGGCTGTTCGAGTCATCGACCATGGCCATGCCCGGTTTCGATCCGTCCGACGCCGTGGCGTTCTGGGACCTGACGAATACCCAGGACTGGCACGTCTGCGAGCTCCAGCAGCGCGGCACCCGCTCGTCGACCTGGGTGGCGGGCCGCTACTCCAACCAGGAGGCGCCGGTCCACAACTTCGACCGGATGGTCGCGGATCGCTACTCGGGCGAGGCGTTCCTCACGTCGCGCGTCCTGCGCGAGCGCGGCGAGGCCGGCCTCGAACGCAACAACGTCGGGGTGAACGGCTCCGGCCCGTCGAGGAACGGGCACGAGGCGCCGACGAACGGGCACGGCCCGCTACCGGCGCGGACGGCCGCCCGCCCGAGGGCGAACACCCCGGGCTGATCTCAGGCCCGGACCGACCCGACCCGCCGGGGCCGACCCGGGCTACCGCGTCCGCTTGGCGATCCGTGCCAGCGCGCCCGCCCAGTCCGGATCGAATGGCTTGCCCGGCTCGTCGAGGTCGATCGTGAGTGGCGCGTGGTCCGACGGGATCGGCGGACCTTTGCGTGCCTGGCGGTCGATCTCGGCGGCGACGATCCGGCCCGCGACGTCGGGGCCGGCGAGGAGCAGGTCGATCCGCATCCCGAAGTTCTTGTGGAACATGCCGGCGCGGTAATCCCACCACGTGAAGCGGCCGGTCTCGTCGTGCCGGGTGCGGTAGCTGTCGATCAGGTCGCGCGTGAGCAGCGCCCGGACGGCGGCCCGCTCAGGTTCGCTGACATGCGTGCCCCCATGCGCGGCGGCCGGGTCCCACACGTCGATGTCGGTCGGGGCGACGTTGAAGTCGCCACCGACCAGCAGGGAGCCGCCGCGGCCAGCCGTCCGCTCGTCGTCGATCCAGCGACCCAGGCGCTCGAACCACGCGAGCTTGCCCTGGTAGAACGGCGAGCCGACGACGCGGCCGTTTGGCGCGTAGATGCTCGCGACCCGCAGGCCGTCCACGGTCGCCCCCACCATCCGGGCCTCGTCGAAGGGATCGAAGTCGTCCTCCGCCGCAGCCGTCGTCCCCGCCCCGGAATCGCGAACCGGCCCGTCCCCGAAGTTCGTGACCACGTCATCGATGGCGAGCCCGTTCCGTGCCGCGATCGCCACGCCGTTCCAGCGTCCCTCGCCGTGATGCACGAGCTGGTAGCCGGCCATCCCGAACGCCATGACCGGCGCGTCCGCGTCGCCGAGCTTGGTCTCCTGCATCAGCAGGATGTCGCGGGCGGCCCGCTCGAGCCAGTTGTAGACGGCCTCCTGCCGGGCCTTGAGCGAGTTGACGTTCCAGGTCGCGACGCGCATCGGGCGGTTCAGTACCGGCGGCCGCGCTGGCGGTCGAGGTCGAAGGTCGCCGTGTCGGCGACAGCCATCACGGCCATCGTGCCTGCCTGGACCGGGTCGGAGACAACGAGGTCCACGTGTTCGGTGATCGAGCCGACCATGTTCAGCGCGATGATCGGGATGCCCACCGCGCGCAGCTCGTCGGCGGCCTTGCTGATGTCGCCGCCCATGATCGACCCGGCGAGGACCAGCAGCCTGGCGCGCGGCAGATCGGCGACGGCCC
>JBBQEC010000315.1:0-2355 GCA_038320305.1 Candidatus Limnocylindrales bacterium
GGAAGCTCTACGCTCTACGCCGTACGTTCTATGCCATACGAAGGGCGGACCGGACGCGCTTCCATGCCTTTCCCGCAGCGAAGCCCGCGATGGTCGCGAGTTCGGTGACGCTCGGCGTCGGGGTCTCGCCGAGCGAACGGAGAATGCGCGAGCGCATCTTCAGCACGATCGGCGACGCCACGGGAATGGCCTGGAAGTAGGGGTCGTAGCGCGTCCCCACGCCCTCGATGAGCGAGGCCGTGCGCGCGAAGTAGACCATGTCGCGCGGCAGCACGATGGGAAAATCATACAGCGCGTGCATCACGCGGTCGGCGAGCATCATCGTGATGCGGTCCTGCGTGGTGGTGTCCTGGCGGTACGCGGTGTCGAGGAGGATGTCCACGAGGCGGCGAATCTCGCCGAGGTCGGCATCCGGCGCAATTAGTCCCAGCTCGCCGAACCCCTCGACGATGCCCGCGGGGTCCTTTCGAACCGCCGCGAGCACCGTGCGAATGAGGCGCAGCCGCGTCTCGGGCTCGACCCGCACCACCATGCCGAAGTCGAGCAGCACGAGACGGCCATCGTCAGCGACGAGGAGGTTGCCGGGGTGCGGATCGGCGTGGAAGAGCCCGTCCACGAGCATCATCTGCACGTACAGTTCAATCAGTACGGCGGTGATGCGCCTGGTCTCGTCGGGGGAAAGCTTCAGCCGGTCAATCCGCGTGCCCACGACGAAGTCGAGCACCAGCACCCGCTGGCGCGTAAGCGCGTGCACGACCTCCGGCACGATCACCTGGTCGTTGCCGTCGAATTGCTGCCGGATTTCCGTGGCGTACTCCGCCTCGAGCCGAAAGTCCATTTCCTCGTGGATGCGCGACGAGAACTCCTCGATGACGCCCTGGATGCCGCGCATGTGCGGATTCGGCCACTGCCGAGCCACCCAGCGCATGATGCGGCGCGCGATGCGCAGGTCCTGCTCGACCAGCCCTTCCACCCCGGGGCGCAACACCTTCACGGCGACGTCGCGTCCCTTGTACAGCGCGCGGTGGACCTGGCCGAGCGAGGCGGCGGCCACCGGCTCACGGTCAAAGCGGTCGAACAGCTCGTCCGGCGGCATGCCGTACGCGGTGACGATCTCGCGCTCAATGGCCTCGCGCGGCACGGGCGGCACCTGGTCGTGCAGGGTCGAGAGTTCGCCGATGTACGGCTCGCCGATCAGGTCGGCGCGCGCGGCGAAGACCTGGGCGAGCTTGACGAAGGTCGGGCCGAGTGATGCGATGCCGCGGACGATGTCCTTGGCGCGCCGCTCATGGAACGCGCGCCGCCGGACAAGCGGCGCTCCCCAGAACACCCAGCGACGACGGTCGCGCAGCAGCGAGACCGTCGTCGGGAGCAGCGTGAGAATGATGCGGAGGGAGCGCATGCTCCCAACCTAACGCGTCCGCTACGGAAGAAGTTCGAATCCGGCCAGTTCGAAGCGGGCGTCGAGGGCAAGCACCTGCCGAAGGCGGCGGGCCTTCATCAATTCGAAGCTCACGGCGTCGGCGAGGCTCAGCCGTTGGTCGGTGAACCGGCGCAGCCAACGGTCCACCGCCATCCGCTCGGTGTCCCGGTCCACGAACACCACCTCATGCGAGGGATCCTGATACAGGCTGTCCAGAAACCGCACGCCCTCCGCGGCGCCACGAAAGCGGCTGATCAGGATCTGCATTTCAGCGACGACGAGGTTGGTGGTGACAATCGGTGCGCGACGTTCGATGAGTGCGCGATACGCAGCCAGCGCGCTCTTGTGCCGCGCTTCCTTCGGGTTGAGTGCGGCGAACCAGCCGGAGGTGTCGAGGAAGGCGCCGGTCACTTGCGTTTGCCGCGTCGGCCGAGGTAGGCGTCGGCAAGCGCGGCGTCGTGCGCGGCGGCCACGCCCGACGACCACTCGCCGCCGGCGCTGTCGGCAACGAACCGCAGCATGGGGCTCTCGGGGTCCTGCTCGCGCGCGAATGCCCGCATCCCGCGCCGCATGACCTCGGCTTTCGAGAGTCCGGCGGTGGCGGCGAGCCGCGCGAGCAGGGCAACGTCGTCGCCCTCGAGGTAGACCTGGACGGGCTCGCGGATGCGGCGTGGCGTGGTGGCGGGGGGCTTCGGCATGATACGAAGGTACTACATGTAACACATGTAGACAAGTACATGTATTTGATCCGTGGCCGTCTGGCCGACGTCGGGGATCCGCCTGCTGGCCGACGCTTCGCGCGTTCCCTAGTATTGGGGCTTCCGCGACCGAGGCCTCCCCCTCTGTTGCCCGCGCCCCCCCCCCCCCCCTGCCAGGGGGCGCGGGGGGGTCCGGCGTGAACGACGCCACCACAAACCCGCGCGCCCCCCCGC
>JBBQEC010000316.1:0-2338 GCA_038320305.1 Candidatus Limnocylindrales bacterium
GCGCCCGTATGGGCCAAAGCGACGCATGCTCTGAGGGACGTCTTCGCGGGGACGACCCTTGACTCGCTTGCGGGTACACAAGAGGTATTCGACCGGCGCGCAAGCGCCACCGGAAGCTAGAGGAGATGCAGTCAATGGACACCATCTACTTCGACTACGCAGCCACCACTCCGGTGGACGCACGAGTGCTCGACGCCATGATTCCGTTCTTTTCCGAGCGTTTCGGCAATGCGAACTCGCTCTATGCCCTGGGCCGAGACGCCTATCGTGCCCTCGAGGAGGCGCGCGAGACCGTCGCTGCCGGTATCGGTGCCGAGAATCCCAACGAGATCATATTCACAAGCGGCGGCACGGAGTCGGACAACACCGCACTCATCGGCATTCTGGGGCGGGTAGCTCCGGAAGGTGGCGCGCATCTGATCGTGTCTTCCTTCGAGCACCACGCCATCCTCGAACCAGCCGAGAGGCTCGCCAAGTCCGGACACGAGATCACGTTGCTCAAACCGCGCGAGGACGGGCTCATCTACCCCGACGACTTGCGCGCCGCGATGCGGCCCAACACCAAGCTCGTCTCGGTGATGCACGGCAACAACGAGATCGGCACCATCAATCCCATCGCCGAGCTGGCCGAGATCGCGCACGAGGGCGGCGCGCTCATGCACACGGACGCCGCGCAGACGCTCGGCAAGATTCCGTTCGACGTCAAGGTGCTCGGCGTCGACGCAGCATCGTTTTCAAGCCACAAGATCTACGGCCCCAAGGGGTTTGGTGCGCTCTACCTCAAGAAGCGCACGCCGTTTGCGGCTCTGATGCTCGGCGGCGGCCAGGAGTCCAAGAAACGCTCCGGCACGCAGAACACGCCGGGCGCGGTCGGCTTCGCCAAGGCCCTCGAAATCATGCTCGCCGAGCAGGCCACTGAGATTCCGCGTCTGACCGCCCTGCGCGACAAGGTGATCGCGGGCGTGCTGTCGTCGTTGGAGAACACGCAAGTGACAGCTCCGGCCAATCCCAGGCTGCCCCACATCGCATCGCTGCTGATCAACGGCGTCGAGGGCGAGGCAATGCTGCTCCAGCTCGACAACAAGGGCATCGCGGTGTCGACCGGCTCGGCATGCTCGTCGGGGTCGCTCGAGCCGAGTCACGTCCTGCTGTCGATCGGCTGCCCTCCGGAGATTGCTCACGGCTCGCTGAGGATTTCGCTCGGCCGTTTCACAAGTGAGTCGCACATCGACTTCTTCCTGGAGGTCTTCCCGCCCATCGTCGAGCGGCTCAGGTCGATGTCGCCCGTCTACGAGCGCATGTTTGGTTCCAAGTAGTCACTCCCCTCAAGCCAGAAGGAGATTTCGCGTGCTGTACTCCGAGAAGGTCATGGACCACTTCAACAACCCGCGCAACGTAGGCGTCATCGAGGATGCTGACGGTGTCGGCGAGGTCGGCAACCCCGTCTGCGGCGACATCATGAAGATCACCTTCAAGCTCGACGACTCCGAGCACATCGACGACATCAAGTTCCAGACTCTGGGCTGCGGCGCCGCAATCGCGACGTCATCGATCGTGACCGAGATGGCCAAGGGCATGACGCTTGCCGAGGCTGCCGGGATATCCAAGCAGCAGGTTGCCGACGAGCTCGGCGGTCTTCCCCCCGCCAAGATGCACTGCTCCGTGCTCGCGACCGACGGCCTGAAGGTCGCTGTCGACGACTACCTGGTCAAGCATGGCCGAGAGCCCATCGCAGGCGAGGTCAAGTCCAAAGACCCCAACTTCGATCCGCACGCCGACGAGGACCACGACCACGACGAGGACGAGTAGACGGCGGCGACATGCGCGCCGCTGGGCGAACCGATCGGGGCTGAACCGGCGTGGCTCGTGTCTTTGTGGCGATGAGCGGGGGAGTCGACTCGAGCGTGGCGGCCGCGTTGCTGCTCAAGCAGGGTCACGACGTCACCGGCGTCACCATGCAGCTGTGGCCATCGGGGGATGCCGAGGGTGCGTGCTGCTCGGTCGGAGCAGTGCGAGACGCCCGTCGCGTGTGTGACCTTCTGGGTATCGCGCACTACACGCTCAACTTTCGGGAGGCGTTCGAGACTCACGTCGTTTCTGACTTCGCGCGTGAGTACGCATCGGGTCGCACTCCCAATCCGTGCATCGTCTGTAACGACCGCCTCAAGTTCTCCGACCTCCTCGCGCGCGTCTCGGCGCAGGGAGCCGACTTTCTCGCAACGGGTCACTACGCGCGCATCGTGCGCGACCAAGCCGGTGAGCCTTGGTTGGCGCGCGGCGTCGATCCCGCAAAAGACCAGTCATATTTCCTCTACCGACTCACCCCCACCCAGCTTGA
>JBBQEC010000317.1:0-2333 GCA_038320305.1 Candidatus Limnocylindrales bacterium
CCGGCACTCGCGCCGGTGCCGACCTTGCGGCCAAACCATCGTTGAAGCTCGCCGTCCCAGAGGCCGCGTGACAGAGGGCGGCAAACGTGACGAGCTCGATCCGCGGCGACTGTCGGCGGAGGGTGTCGAGCGCTACCTGAAACGTCATGGGCTCATGGCGCGCAAGAGCCGCTCTCAGAACCACCTTGTTGATGGCCAGATCATCGAGGACATCGTCGAGCTCGCCTCGCTCGCGATTGGGTCAAACGTGCTCGAGATCGGCCCGGGACTCGGGGTGCTTACGGGCGCATTGCTCGGGGCCGGCGCACGGGTCACCGCGGTCGAGGTCGACGAGCGGCTCGCGGCGCACCTGCGCACGCGCTACGCGGAGCAGCTCGAGGCGGGGACGCTTACGTTGGTTGAGGCGAACATCCTGGACATTCCGCTCGATGACGTCTCCGCGGCGCCGTACGACGTCGTGGCGAACTTGCCGTACCACATCACTTCGCCGGTTCTGCACATGCTCCTGGGCGACGAGCCACGACCGGAGCGCTTCGTGCTTATGATCCAGCGCGAGGTTGCCGAGCGAATCGCGGCACCGCCCGGCGACATGAGCTACCTCTCGGTCTTTGTCCAGTACAACGCCAACGTGCGCGTTGCGCGCCTCGTGCCAGCGTCCGCGTTTGAGCCTGCGCCGGAGGTGCAGTCCGCGCTCCTGGTCGGTGAGACGCAGTCGCGGCGACTGTCGTCCGAGCGTGAGGAAGAGCTGTGGCGTCTCGTTCAGGCGGGCTTCCGCGAGCGACGCAAGATGCTCCACAACGTCCTGCCGCGTCAGCTGCCGCACATTGGCCGCGAGCGGTTCGACGCGGCGCTCGCCAGCGTAGGCATCGCGCCTGATAGGCGGCCTCAGACCGTCAGCGTGGACGAATGGATTGCGCTGTCAGAGGCGGTCGGTCCGCTCGGCTGATGCACGCCCGACCGCGCGCCAAGGTCAACCTCACTCTGTCGGTCGGGCCGCGCGGTCACGACGGCTACCACCCACTAACGTCCGTGTTTATGCGCATCGGCCTGGCCGACGACCTGACCGTGTCCTTCGGCAACGGCACTGGCGTCGATTTGTTGACCGTCAGCGGCCTGCCCGGGTGTGAGGTCGAGGGCAACCTCGTGTTAAGTGCCTTCAGGGCCGTTCGGCGTGCGCTTGGCCAGGAGCTGCCACCGCTCGTCGCCCATCTCGACAAGCGCATCCCAATGGGTGCAGGACTTGGTGGTGGCAGTGCAGACGCGGCCGCGGCTGTGGACTGCGCACTCCAGATGTGGGGCGTGGGCATTGCCCCGGCCGTGTTGAACGAAGTGGCACTCGAGCTGGGTGCCGACACTCCCTTCTTTGCCCACAACGTCGACGCGGCTCTCGTCACCGGCCGCGGCGAAGTGATTGAGCCGCTGCCCTCAGGCGGAAACCTGGGCCTGCTGCTCGTGACGCCGCCGTTCGCTCTCTCGACGGCCGCTGTATTCGCCCGATTTGATGAACTTGAAATCGGCCCAAGGCGTCGGACGCCGCCGATTCCCGACCTGGCGCATCTGGGCGATCGGTCCTGGGGCTTGCGCGATGCCAACGATCTCTGGTCAGCCGCCGCGTCGCTCGAACCAAAGCTTGGCGCCATTCGGGATGAGCTGGACCGTTTGAGCGGTAGGCTGTGGCTGATGTCTGGCTCCGGATCGACGCTCTTTGCGGTCTACGATTCGCTGGCGGCAGCTGTGGCTTCCGGTCGGGCGCTGGTAGCGTCAGAATCGGAAGTTCTTGGCAGTGCCTTGATAAATGCGGTCGACCTGGTCGGCCCCGATCCGATTTGGAGGTATCCATGACCCGTCGCGCCATTCAGACCAGCAACGCTCCGGCGCCGGTTGCCGCCTACAGCCAGGCGATTGACGCCGGTGGTTATGTGTTCTGTTCCGGTCAGCTGGGTGCGGACCCGGCAACCGGCGAGCTGGCCGATGGCGTTGCCGCGCAGGCGGAATGGGTGCTGCGCAACCTGACGGCGATCCTCAACGAGGCCGGGCTGTCGCTCAATGATGTGGTCAAGACGACCTGCTTCCTGGCGGACATCAACGACTTCAACGAGTTCAACGGCGTATATGTCAAGTTCATGCCTGATCCGCCCCCCGCGCGTTCGACGTTCGCGGTGGCAGCTCTGCCGAAGGGCGCGCGGGTCGAAATCGAGGCGATCGCCGTCCGCAGCGACGGTTAGCGAGCTCGGCTAGGGATCGCAGTCGTTCGGCGGAAAGCTCGACGGCGGTGCTGGACCAAGCAGTGGGGGACCAGCGTAGACATCGAGCCGCCCGCATGACAGGTCCAC
>JBBQEC010000318.1:0-2310 GCA_038320305.1 Candidatus Limnocylindrales bacterium
GATCGGCATCATCACGTTCAGCTCGAGCTGGCCGCGCGATGTGGCCCAGGCCACGGCCGTGTCGAGGCCGATGACGTGGTAGCAGATCATCGACAGGTTCTCGACCATGACCGGGTTGACCTTGCCGGGCATGATCGACGACCCGGGCTGGCGCGCAGGCAAGCGGATCTCGGCGAAGCCGGTGCGCGGCCCCGACGACATCAGCAGCAGGTCCTCGGCGATCTTGGCCAGGTCGACCGAAAGTCCGCGTAGCGACGCAGACACTGCGAGCATCGGCGCCATCGATTGGGTCGCCTGCACGAGCTGCTCGGCCGTGCGCAGCTCGAAGCCGGTCTGCTCGGCGAGGTTCTTGATGACGAGTTCGATGTATTCGGGCTCGGCGTTCAAGCCCGTGCCAACGGCAGTTGCCCCGATGTTCTGCTCGAGCAGCCCGTCGGCCGCGTCCGCGATTCGCGTCCGTGCTCGCTTGACCGTCAGCGCGTACGCCGCAAACTCCTGGCCCAGGCGAATCGGGACCGCGTCCTGCATATGGGTGCGGCCCGACTTGAGAACGTGATCGAAGGCCCTGGCGCGATCGTCGAAGGCCGCCACCAGCTCGTCCAGGACAGGCAGGAAGTCACGCAACTTGGCCAGTGTCGCCACGCGCATCGTCGTCGGGAAGACGTCGTTCGTTGACTGCGCCATGTTCACGTGATCGTTGGGGTTGACGACCGAATAGTCGCCACGCTGGCCGCTGCCAACGCCGCGCGCGCCAAGGATCTCGATGGCGCGGTTGGCGAGCACCTCGTTCGTGTTCATGTTGTGCGACACGCCGGCGCCGGCCTGGAACGGATCGACACGGAAGTTGTTGATTAACGTCTCGCGCAGAGCGGCTCCGGACTCGGACGCTGAGTCCGCGCGCAACCTCAGGACCTCGTCAGCGGCCTGGATGATGGCCGTGGCGAGATCACCAGACAGGCGGCCGGTGTGCTGGTTGGCGCGCGCGGCGGCCTTCTTGACCTGGACGGCCGCGGCGACCAGCGCCGGATCGGGCAGGCGGCCGCTGATCGGGAAGTTGCGAATGGCGCGCTGGGTCTGGACACCGTAGTAGGCCTGGAGCGGAACCTCGAGCTCGCCGAGAGGGTCCTTCTCCGTTCGCGTCTGGGGAACGTCGTGCGTGTGACTCATCGCGATCAGTGTACGAAGACGGTTGTTTACAATCGCCAGCGATGCACGACCCGGCTCCCGCCCAGGACTCACAGAGCTCCCTGACGCCCACGAGCGCAGATCTGCCCGTGCTGCCGGAGTCGATGCCGGCGCTCAACGAGCTGTTCTCGTTCATGGCCCAGGCGGAGCTGCGCTTCGACTCGCTGCGCATGCGCATCGTTGATCGCCAGACGACCTCACACGGCGACGAGTCGGTCACGCACGACGTCTGGTTGCGGCACACCGGCCTTGCCAAGGTCGTCAGCAATCGCGGCGAACAGAGCGATGGCGACTACGAGGTGTGGACGTCCGACGGGGAGATGACCCGAACATTCAGCGCCCTGGGGCGCACGGCCACTGAGCGACGCGCACCGCACATGCCCGTGGGAGCCGACGATCCCGACCTGCCGCGCTTCTCGAAGATCTACCGGCCCAGGACCGCGTTGCAGCCCGAGACAGTCGTCGATACGTTCGTGCACCCAAACGGCTTCTGCCGCAACGTCCTGCTGACCGGCGCCGTCTATCGCCGCGGCACGGCCTCTGTGGCAGGTGGCCGGGAGGCGATCTTGCTGCGCTGTGACCATCCGCGTACGAGTCAGCTGCTGCTCGATCGGCCGGATCACTGGCTTGAGCTTGGCGTCGACGCCCAGACGGGCCTCATCCTGCTGCTCGTCGAGCACGTGGGCGAGCGCATCACGCGACACGCCGAGGTCACCAGCGTGCGCATAGACGAGGTCATTCCCGACTCGGCATTCACGATCCACGCGTCGTCGGACACGCGCACGATCTACTGAACGGTCGCGCGGCCGGGCCAACTGTCGACGCGACTAGAATCGATCACTCATGACGACCGACCAGACGCAAGCGCCCATCGACTCGCCCGTGCGCAACGCCAAGATGTTCATCAACGGCGAGCAGGTCGACGCGCTCGACGGCCAGACGTTCGACGTTTCCAATCCGGCCACGGGCAAGGTCATCGCCCGTGTCCCGTTGGGCGGCAAAGCGGACGTCGACCGGGCCGTCGAGGCGGCCCAGAAGGCGTTCGAAGGACCGTACTCGAGATGGTCTGCTGCCAAGCGCGGCCGGACGCTCCAGAAGTTCGCCGACCTCGTCAAGAAGAACATC
>JBBQEC010000319.1:0-2261 GCA_038320305.1 Candidatus Limnocylindrales bacterium
GCCTCGAGTCTGGCTCACCCGCCCCCAGACGGATGAGGCCGAACTCGAGGAGATTCGGCAGGTACTGGCGACCGGATTCCTCACACAGGGTCCCAAGGTTGCCCAGCTGGAAGAGATGGTCGCCACCGTCGTCGGGACACCACATGCCATCGCCGTGACATCGGCCACGACGGCGCTTCACCTCTCCCTTGCAGCACTCGATATCGGAGCGAACGACGAGGTGCTCGTCCCGGACTTCACGTTTCCGGCCACCGCCAACGTCGTGGTGCAGCAGGGCGCCAAGCCAGTCCTCGTGGATATCGACCTCGAGTCGTTCGCCATGCGACCCGACGATCTGGAGAGGCGCATTACTCCTCGATCACGAGCGATCATCCCCGTCCATCCGTTTGGTCTCTGCGCGGACATGGATCCGATTGCCGAGATCGCGGCGCGCCACGGGCTTGAAATCATCGAGGACGCGGCGTGCGCGCTCGGCGCCACATACCAGGGGCGTCAGGCTGGCGGGATCGGACTGGCCGGCTGCTTCAGCTTCCATCCGCGCAAATCCATCACGACCGGCGAAGGTGGAATGATCACAACCTCCAACGAGGTGCTGGCAGAGCGGATTCGCCTGCTGCGAAGCCACGGCGGAGTACGGAAGGACGGCCGATTCACCTTCGAGGCCGCGGGCTACAACTACCGTCTGAGCGATATCCTGGCGGCTGTCGGCGTCGCCCAGATGCGGAAGCTCGACACCTTTCTCGCGGGGCGACGACGGGTCGCCGCGTGGTATGACGAACTCCTCCTGGGCGTACCGATGCTGCGCACACCAATACGGCCGGACGGTCGGGCTCACACATTCCAGTCGTATGTGGTTCTGCTCGATGAGCGCCTGGATCGAGACGGAGTCATCACCAGGATGCGCGGTGACGGCATCGAAACGACACTGGGGACATATGCGCTGCATGCACAGCCATTTTTTGCGCGTACCTACGGCCTTCGGCTCGGCGACTTTCCGAGCTCGTATCGCGCGTTCACGAGCAGCCTAGCCCTGCCGCTGCATGGTGGAATGAGCCACGATGATGTCGAACTGGTCGTCAGCTGCCTGCTCGACGTGCTCGATAGCCAGTAGCCTGGCCCACCCGAGATCCGTCGAGAGCCAAGGGCCGGAACCTGGTTCATGGCGCGGTATTCTTAGCCCCATGTCGACAGTCTCCCAACGAGAGTCGGTGCGCCAGGTCCTCAGCGTGGGCACCCCCGAGCGAGCACGGATGATCCGCGGCGGCCTGGTCCTCGTCGGATACGGCCTGCTCCTGATGGCTCTGGCAGTCGCACTCTTCATGAGGAACGGTTGGCTGCCAATCTTGCTGGCAGGCGGCGCCACAATCCTGCTCTCGTTCGACCGTAAGCTCGGGCCGATGCCCGCCGCGCTGCTGGTGATGCTGGCCCTGCCCGTCGGACGCGGTGCCGGCCTTGATTTGCCGCAAATCCTGGGCGATGTGCCGATCAGCGCGCACGACGTTGTCCCCTTGATCGGCATCGGCATGGCGCTGTCGGCGGTCGTGAGACGAGTCCGAGATCCGCGCACCATCGCGTGGCCGGCCCTTGTCCCCCTTGCCGCCTTCTGTGCGACCGGGGTCATCGCCATCCTCATCGGTTTCTTGGGTGATCAGGCAATCCGCGACATCATCCGAGATACCCGGTGGTGGGCATTCTACGGCGTTGGATTGGTGGCCCTGCTAGCAGGCACGCGACGCTCGGCCGTCATGCGCGCGCTGGTGTGGGGCATGACCCTCTACTGCACATTGCTGCTGCTCGGCCTCTTGATGCCGGTATTCAATGGCGGTCTCAAGTGGTACGCCTACACCTACGACCCGCGGATGCGCCTCCACTACGAGCAGGCGGTCCTGCTCCTGGTTGCAGTGGCGTTCGTGACGAGCCGCTTCGTGCGGCGGCCGTCACCACGGCTCTTTGCACTGCTGGCCCTCCTTGCCACCGGAATCGCCGTGACGCTCACCCGCGCCCTATTGGCTGGCGTCCTGGGCGTGGGCGTCCTGACTGCTGGCTGGGCTGCCCTGCAGATCGCGCGACAGCGGACCGGATCCATCCGACTCATCGCTGGTCCGATGTTCACGCGAGCGCTGCCTGCGCTCCTTGCGATCGGGATTGGCATCGGCGTGGGGTTCGCCGCCTACCGCGGCGGCATCGAGATCTGGATCCCAGCCGGTGCCGGCTCTGTTCCGGGCGTTGAGCCGGCCGACCACCCAGTGCAACCGTCGCTC
>JBBQEC010000320.1:0-2255 GCA_038320305.1 Candidatus Limnocylindrales bacterium
TGCGGCGAGATCGACCATCTCGTTGGGCGTCCCCCGCATTAATGACGATGCCGTGCTTCATTTGGTCATTCTCACGCCGCGCAAATTCCGACTCATCGCAAGGGACGTCCGTCCACGTGGGGTACCGGATCGTTTCGCTCAAACGACATCATCGAACGTAACTCGCACCTCAGCCGCAGCGTCGGCGTGGCTTCGCAAGCCGACCCCGTCGCGCCGTGCGGCCTCCTTTGCCCGGTATTGGTGCTGTGGCTGAACTAGCCGTTCGCTTCGATCATTCCGCTTGGTTGGAACTATGGAGTACGCCCCCTTAGATAGGGCGGAACCTCAAGACACGGCTTGGCCTCGGCGCTCTTGGAGCGCCCGCCAGACCCGCTCCGGAGATAGTGGCAAATCGCGGATCGTCACGCCGGTCGCGTCGCGAACAGCGGCAGCGACCGCCGATGCGACCGGCAGTAGCGCACCCTCGGACATGCCCTTGGCGCCGTAGGGCCCTGGTCCGTCGGCGTTCTCGACCGTGTCGCTGATCATCTCGAGCGGCAGGTCCATCGAGGTCGGGATGCGGTAGTCGATCGCGCCCAAGTTCCTGATGCGCCCGGCCGAATCGAAGATGTAGTGCTCCATCAACGTGTGGCCCAGGCCCATGATCGCCGCGCCCTCGTCCTGCATCTGGACCTGCAGTCGGTTGATCGATCGGCCGACGTCAGAGACGGTCACGTGGCGGTGAATGGTGATATCGCCGGTCTCCTCGTCAACGCTGAGCTCCACGGCCGTGGCGTTGAACTCGTAGAACGCAGCCGACCCGCCGAGCGGGTGGTCGGGATCCGCCTCCTTGCGATCCTCGCCAATACCCACGATCTCGCCACCGAGCCGTCCGAGTGCCGTGGCCACCTGCTCATGGGCTGTCCTCGAATCGTCGTAGGCGTCACCGAGCTTGAGTCGGATCTTCGCTTTGATGTCGGTGCAAGCCGCGATGACCGCGTTGCCCATGAGCACGGTCGAGCGCGAGGCTGAGGTCTGCTGGTCGTAAAGCACGACGCCCGTGTCGCCCATGACGACGGACACCTCCGCCATCGACGCGCCCAGCTCATCGGCCGCGATCTGGGCGAAGATCGTTCGCGCGCCCTGGCCAATGTCCTGCGTTCCGGCGTAGACGATCACCGAGCCGTCGGCGAGCAGGCGAACGAGCGAGGTGGAGAGCCCAGTTGTTGGACCCGACTTGATGCCAAGCCCGATTCCGCGACCCCTGCCGACCAGCTTCGGCGTGGTCCACGCGATCAGCTCGGCCGCCTTGTTGACGCTCTCCGCCCAGCGCCCGTCGCAGGCCGTGTCGAAGGGCACGAACTTGTCGCCGTAAGCGGCCAGATTCTTGAGGCGCATTTCGAGGGGATCGAGGCCAAGCTGGAGCGCGACTTCGGTGATGTTGGACTCGACCGCCCAGTTGATCTGTGGATTGCCGAAGCCGCGGAAGGCGGTCGAGGGCACGGTGTGCGACAGGACCGTGCGAGCGTTGATGTGCGCACTTGGCCAGTTGTAGGGGCCGTTGCCTATGTACGAGCCCTTGCCAACAACGCGATCGGCGATGTCCGCGTAGGCACCGATCAGATAGTCGGCGTCGATGTCCTGGTAGACGAACGTGCCATCGTTGTTGACGCCGCTACGGACTGTGATCTCCGTCTCTGTCCTGCGGACCGCGAGGAAGCTCTCTTCGAGTGTGAGCACGAGGCGTACGGGACGTCCCAGTTGCAGCGCCATGAGCGCGAGTGCCGGTTCGTACTTGGCGTGCTGCTTGCCGCCAAATGCGCCGCCGGGGTCCGGCGCGTGGATGCGGACCTTGGCCAGCGGCAGCCCCAGGACGCGCGCCAGGATGCGCTGCAGCCAATACGGATGCTGAATCGACGACCAGACTGCGACGCCATCGCCGTCCGGCGCACAGATGAACGCGTGTGGCTCGATCGCGAAGTGCGTGACCATCGGAAATCGGTACGTGTTCTCGACGACCAGATCTGCGGTAGCGGTAGTCACGTCGCCCCATGCAATGACGTGCTCGCGCAGCACGTTCGTGTTTACGAGCGGGTCGTCAGGTGGCCGGATGGCAGCGTCCTGAACGAGCGGCGCGCCCTCGGCGAGCGCGTCGGCAATGGTGACGACTGCGGGCAGCTCTTCGTATTCCACTTGGACCAGGCGCGTCGCCTCCTCTGCTGCGTCCTTCGTCTCTGCCGCGACGATCGCGACCGGTTCACCGTGGTACTTGATCT
>JBBQEC010000321.1:0-2247 GCA_038320305.1 Candidatus Limnocylindrales bacterium
CTAGGTCGCTACCTGGCCGTTACCGCCGCTGACATTCAGGAGGTGGCACGAGCGGTGTTTCGCGCCGACAACCGCGTGGTACTGACGTTTGTGCCGCGCGCCCAGGATGAGGAGGCGGCCGCGTGACACTCGAGGATCGCGCTGAGCAGGGCTTCACGACCGATCAGGACACGGACACGGATCCGACACGTCCCACCGAGGAATCGACGGACGGTCGAACGCCGGACGCGTTGCTCGTCGACAGCGCGCCGGCGGTGGCCAGCGTTGTCGCGCCGCCTGCCGAGGACGAAGTAAACCTCGTTCACGAGCCGGATCTGTCCGTGCTCGACGTGCGGCCCGCCCCGGGCCGACCGCGGGAATATCACTTCCCGCGGTTCGGGCGCCTGAAGCTGTCGAACGGGCTGACCGTGGTCCATGCCCACGTGCCCGGTCGTGCGCTGCTCGCCGCACAGCTCCTGCTGCCCGACGGGGGCTGGACCGAGCCCGCTGATCAAGGCGGTGTGACCGTGCTCATGGGCCGCGCAATGCCGGAGGGCACGCGCACTCGTGACGCGAATGAGTTCATCGAGGCGTCCGAGCGACTTGGCGCGGAGATCCATGCCGATGCAACCTGGGAGATCCTCAGCGCGAGCGTCGAGGTCCCCAAGTCGCGCTTCGGCCCAGCCCTGGCTCTGCTCGCCGAGATGGTCATGCAGCCGGCTTTTCCGGCTGACGAAGTCCAGCGATTGCGTGAGGAGCGACTCAACGACCTGATGCAGGCATGGTCGGATCCGCGCCGGCGCGCCGAGCGCGTCTTCCCTGAGACGATCTACTCATCTGACACGCCCTACAGCCGGCCGTTGGCAGGTATCCAGGAAACCATCGCACGGCTCGACCGTGACGCGGTTGTTGCGCGTCACGCGCAGCTGCTCGATCCGGCCGGAGCGACGCTCGTCGTTGCCGGAGATTTGACGGGCATCCAACTCGAACAGCTCGCGGAGCAGAGCCTCGGCAGCATGGCAGCTACGGGCCAGGCGACGACGAGCTCCCCGATCGACGCCAATGCGAGGCCCGGGCGGCGCGTGGTGCTGGTCGACAAACCAGATGCGCCACAGTCCGAGCTGCGCATCGGACACATTGGCGTGGCGCGCCAGATCGAGGACTTCCACGCTCTGTCCGTGCTCAACTCGATTCTCGGCGGGACATTTGGGTCGCGCCTGAACCGGGTCATGCGCGAAGAGCTGGGTTACACATACGGCATCCACTAGTCGTTCGATATGCGCCGTTACGCCGGGCCGTTCGCAATCCGCACCGCAGTCGAGACGGCGGTCACCGTGCCGGCCATCCTGGAGACGCTGCGCATCGTCCGCGATTTCCGCGACGCCGAGGTCCACAGTGACGAGCTGACCGATGCGCGCGACTACCTCGTCGGTGTGTTCCCGCTGCGCTTCGAGGGCGCGGCGCAGGTTGCGTCCGCCCTTGGGGGATTGATCGTGTTCGACCTGCCGGACGACGAGCTCGACCGGTACCGGCCGCAGATCGCGGAAATCACCGCCCACGACGTCATGAGTGCCGCGCTGCGCCACATCCGGCCCGACGAGCTGTCGATCGTCGTCGTCGGCGACGCGAAGCAGGTCGAAGGGCCGTTGCGCGACGCCGGGCTGGGCGACGTCACACTCGTTCCGTACGAGGCGGCGTAGGGTGATCGTCGTTCTCGGGCGGCCGGAGCTCGACGAGCGCGGAGTCCTCGCCCGACAGGCGGGCCGGATCGCGGTCGCGGCCTCGAGCGCCGGTGCAGGAGTCGAGCTCGTCGGCAGCGTCACTGACGACGGAGCGGGCGACGCGACGATCACGGAGCTCGGGCGTGTAGGCATAGGTCACGCGGCCTTGCTGCGCATGCCAACGACCGCTGGTGAGCCGCGCCTTGATGCCGCGGACATCGAGCTCGGCCTGCGCTACGTGACCGAGTGCCGCGTGCTGGTTGTCGCGGACGCCCTCGACCAACGGGCTCTTGCCGCGGCAGTCGATGGCGCGCGCTATCACGGGGCACAGCTCGTCCTTGCCGCACCGGCCCCGCACCTGCCGAGCGGTGCCGCCCTGCCCGATCACGCGACCGTTCTCGTGCCGCCTGACGAGGATGACGGCGCCTTCGCTCGGCTCGTGGGCCTCTATGCCGCGCGGCTTGACACGGGCCGCAGCGCAGCGGACGCGTGGCGCGACGCGCTGACCTCAACTGGCTGGGAGCAGGCGACGGACGAGGAACCTGGA
>JBBQEC010000322.1:0-2240 GCA_038320305.1 Candidatus Limnocylindrales bacterium
GTCCGAATCTTTGGGTCGTCATCGACGACCAGGATCCGGGTCGCCTCAGCCACGGGACACCGACAAACGTCCGATCGGATGCATCAGCCGCCACTGTGCACCCATCACCTGAGAAATACATGAGACGGAGATGAATTCGGCACCGCCCGCGGCCGGTTCCCCCCGGCGTCAACTCCGCCGGTCGATCCGCCGACCGCTGCCCCAGTGGACGCACCGACCGTCGCCATCGCCCGACCCTAGCCATCAGGAAGGGCGTCGGATCGCTCGGAACGCATGACGGGAGCTGCGCACATCTCACCCGATACTCAGCGCTAACTCATATTCGCCCGCGACGGTCCGTGAGTCGCGCCGCCGTCCGTAAGCCCCCAGGCGTTCGGACCCGGAATGCGTATCGGGGAGAGCCGCCCGCCACCCGGAAACCAGGTGGCGAAGAGTGATCGCCTGCTGCCGTGCAGTGCGATCGGAGGAGTCACAGCATTGACACACGCCGTGCGGGGCGCTTCAGGCGCCCTTCAACGTCACATGTCGCGCGTCAGCCAGATCCGACGCGTCGCGCTTGGGCTGATCACCCTCACGCTGGCACTGACGCTGGTCAGTTTCGAGGCACCGACTGCCGTGCTGGGACACGGCCAGCAGGCCAGCTCGACCGCGCAGTCGGGTAGCGACGCAGCACGCGTCATCAGAATCGCGCTGAACCATGAGGGCGCCAAGTTCCGGATGGGCACGGAGGGCCACAAGTACTTCGATTGCTCCGGCTTTGTCTACCGGGTGTACCAGATGGCCGGGCTGCTCGATCGGATTGGTGGCAGCCGCAAGGGAGCGACGGCGTATTACAACTGGTTCCGCAAGCGCGGCCTAGCGAGCCGCTCCAATCCGCGCCCTGGTGACCTCATCGCCTACGGCGGGGGACTTCCCGGCAGAGTGCCGCACATGGCCATCTATATCGGCGACGGTCTTGCCATCAGCGCACTGAACCCGCGGCTGGGCGTGCGCACGCACCGAGTAAACGGCATCGGTAAGCCGGTCAAGGCCTACCTGCACCCACGGATCAGCCGATGAGCGAAACGTGGTGACCGCGTCCCCGGCCGATACGGACCTGCCGATGCGGATCCGCCGGTCTCAAGTGCACTAGGGAGGCAACCTCGGATGTCGCACAACCGTCGCGCGCCCAAGCTCCTTGCGTATCTGCTTGCCGTGCCGATCTTCGCACTGGTCTACGTGGCCGCCTTCTCCACCAGACTTGCAGTTGCGTTGCGACCGACGGTGGCGACGCTGCTCGGCATCTCTGTCATCGGCTCGACATACGCCGGCGAGGCGATCCGCCGCGCGCCAGCCAAGCCCATCCGCGCCGTCACCGCGCTCAGCCTGGCAGTGGTGCTTGTGGCACCCGCCGTGACCCAACCCCCGGTCGCGGCCGCCGCGGACCCGCAGCAGCTCGTGGTCGACCTGACGATGTCGACCATTGGCTCCGACTATCGCTTCGGTGCCGAGGGCCCTGAAAGGTTCGACTGCTCTGGCCTGGTCTACTGGGTCTTCAAGCAGGCCGGCGAACTGCCGCGCATAGGTGGCTCGCGCATGGGCGCCCGGTCGTACGTGCGCTGGTTCGTCGCCCGCGGCCGCTTCTCGTACAACGAGGCGGATGCTCGGCCGGGCGACCTGGTGGCCTGGAACGGTGGCAGCCACATGGGCATCTACGTCGGCCCCAACCGAGTCGTAAGCGCGCTCAACCCGAAGCTCGGCGTCCGTCTGCACGACTTGAAGATCCCCGAGACGCCGTCTCACTTCCTGCTAATCAACTGGGGCACCAACGACGGCGGTGGCGGAGACGGTGGTGGTGGCGACGGCGGCGACAACGGCGGCGGCAACCCGACGCCCACTCCCGAGCCCACGCCTGAACCCACACCCGACAACAGCGACTCAAGCGGCAACGGCGCGAGCAACGGTAGGACCGATTTCCTCCCGCCGGCCACCAGCAACCCCGAGCCAACGCCGTCGCCGGTGCCGGCTGCGCCCCAGCCACCGGTTGTCGAGCCGCCGAGCGGTGAGTCGGTCGCGGCCGGCCAGGCGATCTCGGACAGCGCTGTGGGCACCCTACCCACGACCGGCACCAACAGGCCGCCGACCGGCTTCAATGGCGTGGCCATCGCCACGGTCAACCTGCGTGAGTCGCCCGACGTGACGTCGCGCATCCTGGGCTGGGTCGGCAGTGGCGCCTTCGTACGCATCGTCGATAAGGCGTA
>JBBQEC010000323.1:0-2227 GCA_038320305.1 Candidatus Limnocylindrales bacterium
CTCCCCTCGTAGGGGTTGTTCCCGAGAATCGGGTTCGAGCAACGGATGGGTACGACGGGATGAGACGGATTCGAATCCCACTCAGCTGCGGGCGAATACAACCAGCGGCTCAAAATCCTGTGTCTTGTCGGCGTGACGCAGGGCATCCAAATATGCCCCGCGCCGACCGTTGCCATTCGGAAACGGATGTATCACCACAAGCCGATGATGGAAACGGACCGCAAGCTCGTCCGGAGGCCACGGGGGTCGCTTCCGCTCCACAGTCTGGACCGATATATCATTCAGCAAATCGCGGAGCGCCACCGAGATGTACGGCCTCAAACAGAGTCGCATTAGTCATCATCACTCTGCCCCTCGGGACCACAACCGACCTGACTCAATGATTGCTCGGAGTTGGTCCTCGGCCGCCGCCGACGTCATTTCACTCGCCTGATCCTTGAGTGCCATGGTCTGCCGGATCCGGCTCATCTGCTGCGCGAACACCTGACGTGCCTGCTGCTCGACCGAGCGTGCGAGGCTTTCGTTTGGAAGGAAGGCGTACACGAGGGTGCAGTCCATCGCCTCGGCTGTACGCCGCAGAGATGACAAGCGAATTCCCCCCGTCACTTCGTTCTCTTCCATCGAGCGCACGGAAGCACCGCTGATTCCCATTCGTGCAGCCAAGTCCGCAGCAGTCATGCTGAGTGCGTCTCGCACGGCCCGGATCCAGCCCCGCTGTGGCACAGCGAAGCGTGACGACGGACCAAGAGCCACGAGCCTTCGGTCCAGCATCTCGCGTGCTTGTCGCGCATCTCTTCGGGCAGTCATGAGAGATTTCTTTCTCTATTGTCCGCTACGTAATAGAAATTATAGTCGCTATTCTTATGTAGTCAATAGAGAACGTACTCTGTACGCGCGCTAGTTCCCGGCCCGACGCCACCGGGTCGCCCAGACCTCCACCGCGTCCATCGCCTCGTACAGCCCCACGCCGAGAAGCCCCATGCCGATGATCCCGGCGAACATAGCGGGGTAGTCGATGCGGCCCCACGCGTCGACGATGTAGTAGCCGATACCGCTCGAACCGGCGATTGACTCGGCGAGGAAGAGTACTGCGATGGCGGTGCCGGTGCCGATGCGAAGCGCCGTGAAGATGTCGGGCAGGGCCGCGGGCACCACAACGTGGCGATACACGTCCCAGCGCGAGGCGCCCAGCGAGCGAACCGACAACACGCTGGGCTCGGGGACCGCCTTGGATGCGTCGCGCGCGGTCACGAGTATCTGAAAGAAGACGATGATCGCGATCAGCACGATTTTGGGTGCATTGCCAAGACCAAGGAGCACCAGGAGCACTGGCAAGAACACAACCTTGGGGATCGGGTAGGTGATGTAGATCAGCGGCGCAAACACCGAGTCTGCCCGCGGCGAACGGCCCAACATCAGGCCGAGCGGCACCGCGACGGTCGTCCCCAGCGTCATAGCGACGACGACGCGCCCCAGGCTGACGAGCATCTCCGGCCAGATCGCGGACCACTGCTCGATGAAGGTCTCGATCGCGATGACCGGCCCCGGCAGCGCGGGCGAACCGACTACTGCCGAGATGGCCGCCCACCCCAGCAGCAGAACCACGACGGCGCCAGCGTAGCCAACGAGCTTGCGGATTCCCGGGTGCGCGTTGCGGTCAGGCCGAGCACGCGAGGGCGGCCGGGTCGCGGCGGTAGCTCGCGTGTCGATGCGGCCGCTCACAGGGCGCCCTCCTCGGCCAGCAGCGCGCGGAGTCGGGTGCAACGCGCAAAGAACTCTTCGCTGGAACGGTACTCTGCGGTTCCGGCGCCCGGGTTGTCGACGATTGCAGCGACGCGTCCCGGTCGCGGCGTCATGACCACAACCCGCTGGCCAAGGAACACCGCCTCCTCGATCGAGTGCGTGACCAACACCGACGTGTGTCCTCGGCGTTGCCAGAGCTCGAGCAGGACCCCCTGCAGCTCCTCGCGCTTGAGCGCGTCGAGCGCCGAGAGAGGCTCGTCCATCAGCAGCAGGTCCGCGTCAAGCGCGACGGCGCGGGCGAGCGCGAGCCGCTGGCGCATACCGCCGGAGAGCTCGCTCGGGTACACCGAAGCGAACTCGGCGAGACCCACGCGCTCGAGAGCATCGGCTGCTCTTTCACGCACGACGCTGCGCCCGAGGCCGCGGATCTGGAGGCCGAGGCCAGCGTTCTGGGCGACGGTCTTCCAGGGGAGCAGGCCGAAGT
>JBBQEC010000324.1:0-2208 GCA_038320305.1 Candidatus Limnocylindrales bacterium
CGCCCCTCGCCCGCCAGGCGCAGCGCCTCGGCGACGCTCACCTGCTGAACGGACGGCTGCCCGTTGTGATTGAACATCTGTCTGGGAAATCCTCGAAATTCTGCGAAGTAGGGAAGAGAGAGTCAGCCGGCGACGTCGGCCCGGGCGACGTCGGCCCGGGCGACGTCGGCCTCTTCGGGCCACGCCGTTTCGCCGCCGCGCACGGCGCCCTGGAGCACCTTGTAGGAAAGCAGCGCGCATTTCAGCCGCGCCGCACCGACCGGCACGCCAAGGCCGTCGAGCAGATCGTTCGGATCCATTTCGCGCGCCTCGTCCAGGCTCAAACCGCGCAGCTCATCGGTCAGGATGGAGGCCGATGCCTGGCTGATGGCACAGCCACGCCCGTCGAAGGCGACATCGGTGATGCGCTCGCCGGCCGGGTCGAGCACCAGGGTCATCGACAGCTCGTCCCCGCAGGTCGGGTTCGAATCGGCGAACGCGAGGTCGTGGGGCTCCAGGGTCCCCTTGTTATGGGGGCTGCGGTAGTGCTCCAGGATGAAGTCGCGGTACAGGTTGTCCATGGCGTTCAGCGGCTGAAGAGGCGCTGCGCGGCGCCGATCGCATCGGTCAGGCGGGCGATGTCGTCCGACGCGTTGTAGACGTAGAAGCTGACGCGGGTCGTGGCCGGGACGTCGTAGCGCAGCATCACCGGCTGCGCGCAGTGGTGACCGGCACGCACGGCCACGCCTTCGTGATCGAAGACCGTGGCCAGGTCGTGCGGATGGATCCCTTCGAGCACGAAGCTGATGACACCGGCGTGCTCGTCGGCGTCCGTCGGACCCAGCAGCCGGATGCCCTCGATGGCTGACAGCGCGGACCAGGCTTGCTCGAACAGGAAGCGCTCATGCGCCCGTACGTTGTCCATGCCGAGCCCTTCGAGATAGTCGATCGCGGCCGTCAGCGCCTGCGCCTCGGCGATCGCCGGCGTGCCGGCCTCGAACTTCCAGGGAACCTCGTTCCACTCGCTGCCCTCGAGGGTGACGCGGCGGATCATGCTGCCACCGGTCATGAACGGTGGCATCGCGTTGAGCAGCTCGCGACGGCCCCACAGCGCACCGATCCCCGACGGCCCAAGCATCTTGTGCCCGGACAGCGCCGCGAAATCGACGCCCAGCTCGGCCACCGGAACGGGCATGTGCGGCACGCTCTGCGCGGCATCGAGCAGGACGAGCGCGCCGGCCTCGTGCGCCTCGCGCGTGATCTCGGCGACGGGGTTGATGGTGCCCAGCGCGTTGCTGACGTGGGCGAGCGCGAGGAGCTTGGGGCCCTTGGCCAAGCGCGCACGCAAGTCGTCGCGGTCCAGGCGTCCGTCGTCCGTGATCGCCACGTACTCGATGGTGGCGCCCGTTTCGAGCGCGAGCTGCTGCCAGGGCACCAGGTTGGCGTGGTGCTCCATCTCGGTCGAGAGGATCAGATCGCCGGCGTGGACATTCGAGCGACCCCACGAGTAGGCGACCAGGTTGATCGCCTCGGTGGCGTTGCGCACGAAGATGACTTCCCGATCCGACGGCGCCCCGATGAACGCGGCCAGTCGCTCGCGCGCCCCCTCGAAGCGCGCCGTGGCGTCCTCGGACAGCTCGTAGATCCCGCGATGCACGTTGGCGTAGTGGTGCGCATACGCGTCGCTCAGCGCCTCGATCACGCTGCGCGGCTTGGGTGCCGACGCTGCCGAGTCGAGATACACGAGCCGCTTGCCGTTGCGCGCCGGCGTGTCGAACATCGGGAAGTCGGCGCGCAGCGCGGCGCCGTCGAAGCCCTCGGGGGTCGTCGTCGGAATTGCCTGCTGCAGCGCCATCGGTCTAATCCTTTGTCAGTCGGTTACGCGTGCGGTCCCACCGGTTCGCGCTCGGCTGCCTCGTCGCCGACGCCGGCCGAGACGCCGACCTGCTCGCGCACCCAGTCGTAGCCATTCGCCTCGAGCTGATGCGACAGCTCCTCGCCGCCGGACATCACCACCCGGCCGTCGAGCATCACGTGCACGAACCGCGGCTTAACGTAGTTCAGCATGCGCTGGTAGTGGGTGATCATCAGCACGCCCATCTCCGGCGAGAGCGTCGCATTGATGCCCTCGGCCACGTTGCGCAGTGCGTCGATGTCGAGTCCGGAATCGGTCTCGTCAAGGATGGCCATCTGCGGGGTGAGTACCGCCATCTGCAGCATCTCCAGGCG
>JBBQEC010000325.1:0-2204 GCA_038320305.1 Candidatus Limnocylindrales bacterium
GAAGCATTCATCAAGGCGCTCGAGCCCGCGCGGACGGTCTTCTGGAACGGGCCGCTCGGCGTGTTCGAGGTTCCAACGGTCGGTGATGGCACACGTGCCATCGCGCGTGAGCTGGCACGGCTCGCGGACAACGGAGTGATCGTCATCATCGGCGGAGGTGATTCGGTCGCGGCAATCGAGGAGCTTGGCTTGGCATCGAAGATGACGCACATCTCGACGGGCGGCGGCGCCTCGCTCGAGTTCATGGAAGGGCGCGAGCTGCCAGGCATCTCGGTCCTGCTCGACAAGACGCCGGTCGCGGCCTGATGACCACGATCGAATTCGTCGACGCGCACGAGATCCTCGATTCGCGCGGTAACCCCACGCTCGAGGCGGTCGTCGCGCTCGACTCCGGGGCTGTTGGTCGGGCGGCAGTCCCATCGGGCGCCTCAACGGGTGCCCACGAAGCCGTCGAGCTGCGCGACGAGGAAAAGGACCGCTACGGCGGCAAAGGCGTGCGCAAAGCCGTCATCAACGTACTCGAGATCATCGCGCCGGCGCTCATCGATCAGGACGCCTCCGACCAGGCGCAGGTCGATCAGCTCCTCATCGATCTCGATGGCACGCCCAACAAGGCCAGGCTTGGTGCGAACGCGATCCTGGGCGTCTCCCTTGCTTGTGCCCACGCCTCGGCCGCAGCTTACGGATTGCCGCTCTATCGCTACCTCGGCGGAGTTCACTCGAACACGCTGCCCGTGCCCATGTTCAACATCCTGAACGGCGGTAAGCACGCCGCGGACTCGACGGACTTCCAGGAGTTCATGGTCATGCCGATAGGGGCACCGACCTACAGCGAGGCCCTGCGCGCCGGTTCGGAGATCTTCCACGCGCTCAAGAAGGAGCTCCACGACGGTGGCTTCGCGACCGGCCAGGGCGATGAGGGCGGCTTTGCTCCTTCATTGGCGTCCAACCAGGCGGCAATCGAGGCCGTTCTGAAGGCGATCGAGCTCGCCGGCTACCACCCCGGCCAGGACGTTGCGATCGCTTTGGACCCGGCCGTGAGCGAGCTCGTTGATCTGGACACGCCGGCCGATTCGAACGGCGAGCTGACTTACAGACTTGCGAAAGACGGCCGCACGCTCAAGACGGGCGAGCTGATCTCCTTCTGGGAGGACTGGGCGGCGCGCTACCCGATCGTGTCGCTCGAGGACGGCCTCGCCGAGGACGACTGGGCTGGCTGGCACTCACTCAACGAGCGCCTTGGTAAGAAGATCCAGATCGTGGGTGATGACCTCTTCGTGACTAATCCGGAACGCGTTCGCAGAGGGATCTACGAGGACTCCGCCAACGCCGTGCTCGTCAAGCTCAACCAGATCGGGACACTGACAGAGACGCTGACGACGATCGATCTTGCGGTCAGACACGGCTGGGGAGCCGTTATCAGCCACCGCAGCGGCGAGACCGAGGACACGACGATCGCGGACCTGGCCGTGGCCAGTGGCGTCGGCCAGCTCAAGTGCGGCGCGCCGTCGCGCTCGGAGCGAGTCGCGAAGTACAACCGGTTGCTGCGCATCGAGGCCGAGCTGGGCTCGACGGCAATCTTTCCGGGCGCGGAGGCCTTGGCGCACTCGCGTTAGGGCCGTTCGCGTTAGGCTCGCGTCAATGAGGCGCTTCGTCGACCAGGGGGCAATCTTTGCGGGCTATGTCGGCATCGGCATGGCCCTTGTCCTGGCAATTGCCTTCGAGCTGATCATCCCTGTCCAGACGCTCGTCTTCGTGCTTGCGCCACTGATGGGTGTGCTCATCGGCGTCTACGCCAACGTCCGTTCCGAGCGTTGGCGGCCGCGCACCCGCGTGCTGGCCAACTCCGCCTACGCGGCCGTGGTCACTGGTGTTGCCGTGACCGTGCTGTACGTCGTGCTGCGACTCGTGTTCATCTACGGCGATACCGGCGCATTGCCTGATGGGACGTCGCTCAGCTGCAATACCGGTCCCGACTGCATCTACGCGCGCTACGTCAATGTTGGCCAGGCGGAAGATCTGGCGCCTCTGGGCATCACCGATGGCGCCACGCTCGGCGCCGCCGCGTGGCGCGAGCTTCTCGTCTTTGGTGGGGCACTGATCGTGCTGACCGTCGCCGGTGGCCTGATCGGCGGCGCGATCCGCAGCTTCAGCAAGCTGCCCACGTCAGCGCCCTTGCCCGCGTCTCGCCCGCACGCCTCCGC
>JBBQEC010000326.1:0-2201 GCA_038320305.1 Candidatus Limnocylindrales bacterium
GACCGTCAGCCTGGATGGCGTAGAGAAGCACGACCCCGCGTTCGCCGGTCAGCGGCCCATACGGCCACACGAAAGTAGAGATCTCCACCGGAACGATCCGTGGCTCGGTCACCGCGAGCACTGCTCGGCACGCGAAGACGCCGATTTCCAATCAAACGCCAATGGGTGCAGCACTGCAGAAGATTTTCGCTTGTCGCGACGGGCTGCCGTGGCATTGCTGAGCGTGAAATGACCGAGCACTTTGCCTAATTCCGGCCCAAATTGGCCCTAGCGCTGCTGGGATTGGCAGTTGCACAGAAAGCTCCGATGGCCACCCGCGCCCGCGATGACGTCATCGTCAGTGGGTCGCGCGTCAGTAGCCGCGGGCGATGAGGCGCTCGCGCATGTCGCGCGCCGCGAGCGCTCGATGTGAGACGCGGTTCTTCTCGTCCGCGCTCAGCTGGCCCACGGTCCGGCCACCGGGCTCCTCCGTCGATGGTTCGAAAATCGGGTCGTAGCCGAATCCGGCCCTGCCCCTCGGCCCGAACGCGACACGGCCCTCGAACGTGCCGCGCGTCATCTCGGCGACCTCGCCATCTTCGACAAAGACGAGCACCGCCTGGTAGCGCCCCGTCCGCTCATCCGGCCCATAGAAATCAGCCAGCTCGCCAAGCAGCTTGCGATTGTTCTGCTGGTCCGTGGCGCTTGCTCCCGCGTAGCGTCGGGTTTTGACGCCAGGTCGGCCGCCCAGCGCGTCCACCTCTATGCCAGAGTCGTCGGCGAGAGTCGGTAGCCCGGACTCGCGCGCGTAGTGCACGGCCTTCAGGCGCGCGTTGTCCTCGAACGTCTGGCCCGTCTCATCAACTCCGTCTGCGATGCCAACATCGGCGAGCGAGACAAGCTCGGTGTTCGGTAGATCGAGCAGCTTGCGCAATTCGCCGAGCTTGTGCTCCGAGCCCGTTGCGATCAGCAGTCGCCGCTTGCCTTGGACCGTCATACAGGCACTATCTGTAGCGATGCGCGCATCGTCACGTTCCTGGTCGCAACGAAGGCTCTGCGAGGTGAAGAACGGACAACGCCACGCTCAGACAAGTCGCAGATGCGCGCTATCGAGCCGCGGAGGGAGGTTTGAGCGGCCATTTAACGATAGTGCCTGTAGCGCCAGCAGAACACATGCCGTCCCTTGGCCTATTCCAGCCCAAGGACCTTGCGCTGGTAACCAAACAGCTGCTGCAGGCCGTTGTCGGCAAGCGCGAGCAGCTCGTCCATCTGGGCTCGATCGAATGGCTTGCCCTCTGCTGTGCCCTGCAGCTCGACGTACGTGTTCTTGTCCGTGCCAACCACGTTGAAATCGACCTCGGCGTGCGAGTCCTCCGGGTAGTTGAGATCGAGCAGCGGCATGGCATCGACGATGCCCACGCTGACCGCGGCGATCTGACCGTCGAGCGCGGCTTCGGCACCAATCTTGCGCAGTGCCAGGGCGAGCGCGATGTAGCCACCGGTGATCGACGCGGTGCGCGTGCCACCGTCTGCCTGGAGCACGTCACAGTCGATCGTGATCGTCCGATCGCCGATCTTCGACGTGTCGACGACGCCACGCAGCGCGCGACCGATCAAGCGCTGGATCTCCATCGTCCGGCCGCCCTGGCGGCCCTTGATCACCTCACGCTGAGTGCGCTCCGCGGTCGCGCGCGGCAGCATGTTGTACTCGGCCGTTACCCAGCCCAGGCCCTTCCCGCGCAGGTGCGGCGGCACGCGCTCCTCGATGGTCGCCGCGCACAGCACGCGCGTGTCGCCCATCTCGATCGTGCACGAGCCCTCTGCCCACTTCTGGACGTCAAGCTGGACCGTGACTTTGCGAAGTTGACTGGGCGACCTGCCGTCGACCCTGAATTTTCCACCACCGATGCTCATCGAGCGGCCACCTTTGCTTTCTTCCACAGTTCGTCCAGCTGGTCGAACGATAAGTCCTTGAGCTGAACCTCACGTTCCGCCGCCAGTCGCTCGACGTGCGCGAAGCGCCACGCAAATTTGGCACTCGCGGCGCGCAGTGAAGATTCCGCGTCGATGCCCAGCTTGCGGCCCAGATTGACGAGAACCATCAACAGGTCGCCGAACTCTTCGTGTCGTTCGGCACCATCGCGCGCCTCCGTCAGCTCCCTGGACTCTTCCTCGACCTTGCCCAGGACGCCTTCGACGCCCGGCCAGTCGTAGCCCAGCAA
>JBBQEC010000327.1:0-2196 GCA_038320305.1 Candidatus Limnocylindrales bacterium
GGCCTCCCGCTGGGACCCGGACGGCGCCGAGGAAGAAGGCGTGTTCTGCGAACGCTTCGGGGCGCGGGTCCTCGCGAAGTACCTTGACGAGTTCCTCGGGTATTTCATGATCCGGAAGGTGCTGTTCGGAGCGGACGAGGTTGCCGTGGTGATCGAGGACGTCCGCGCGTTCGTTGCCTGGCTGGGCGTGTTGGGCGAGTTGCCTCCGGCCGCGTCTCGTGCGGCCCTTGGTCGGCTTGCGCGCGCTTCGGACGAGATCCCGGCTGCGGAGCGACTGTCCGAGCTCCTCCACGGGATCGCGAAGCGGAACGAGGACACATTCGGGCCGGGCATGGGGCCGCCGTTCGCCGAGATCGTCGAGGACTACGTCGTCGTCGACCGCATAGCGCCCGCGCGCATCTGGTTTCTCGATGGCGTCGGCCCGATCAAGGTGCCGGAAGCGGCGTCCCGGTTGACTCGCCCGGGATGGACCATCAACCTCGTGCTTGGGCGGCGCGGAGATCGATGGGAGGTTCTCGAGGTCGGCAACGTCTATCCGGAAACGCTCGCGTGAATGACACGTCGGGCGCCGGACTCAGGTCGTTGTTCGAAAGAGCCCATCGCGAGGCGACGGGTACGCAAAGAACGTGTCCTGCGCCTTCCAGTCGACATCGCCGACCCAGCCGCATTCGCCGTCGTCGACAAGCTGGCCTTCGACACTCGTCACTTTCGACGAGCAGGATCCGGTCGTCGGATGGCAATGTCGACGAATTGCGTTCGGTCGTGGGCGACGAGGTCAGCGAGAAGAATTCGCCCGGCTCCGTCGACGTGATTGAAGTCCACCTCGATCGCGATCAATGGTGTTCACATCGCCAGCGCTGCGACACCGGCACTGGATTTGGTTCCTCGGGACCCAAGATGGCGTCAGACGCTGCCGGGGTCAAGCCACTCAGGTCTCAGTGGGCGGGTGGTCCGCCGGGTTGGCGGTGGGACGAATCCACTCTCCCGCTGCGCGAACCGGACCGACGGTCGACCGACGGACCGTTCCATTGCGGATGCCTGCGCACAACGCTTCGAAGCACCAGGCCGGCCGCGCTACCACGGACCACGATCCATCCCGGGTCATGACCTGACCGAGTTTCACGACCACGTTCCGATGTACCGAGGTCGCAGGCGCGAATCAGCCGATCCGATCGGGTCGCCTAACTCGCAACCTCTCGGAACTGCTCATAGCGGCGCTCCAGTCGCGACCGGTCCGGGAGGTCGATCCTGCGGCGGGGCAGTTGGATGTGTTGGCCATGGATCTGTTGCAGACCGACGACCAGCATCGGGCCGTCGGTTTCCTCAAGAAGAGACGGCCGAACCTCGATCACGTAGTCGGGCCGGATCGCAAAGAAGAAGCGGTCGAAGGCGGCGTGATGGAGCTTGCACAGCGCGATCCCGTTGTTGACCACGGGCTCACCTTCGGCATCGCTGTCGGCCGTGATGTGCGCGGCATCGAGCAGCTCCAGATGCCTGAGGCGGCACAGCGCGCAGCTCTCCGCGTACGCGCGGATCACCCGCTCGCGAAACGCCACTTGGTGAAGCCGGCGGCGGAACGTCGCCGTCACGTAGGCACGTCTCGGCTCCGAGTCGTCCTCGGCGACCAGAAGCGGACCGAGGGCGTCGTTCTGGACCGCGTAGAGGTCGTCGACCTGCATCGAGAAGCGAAGTAGCTCCGGATCATCCTCGACGACGAAGACCGGGTAGGCGGCCACATAACTGCCCGGCACGAGCGCGTGGAAGTAGGCCAGCGGGACACGCTCGACCATAGCGCGCCGCAAACCACGGTTGTCTCGATGCTCCGGATCATTGCCGCGATACGCATACCGAAGCGTCCCGCTGGCTCGATCAAAGGCGTCGTCGTACGGGCCGCCGACCGTCGTGGTGATCGACACCGGGAGCTCGCAAACCGCGGGCTTCCAGATGCCCGATGGACCGACGAGTGGAATGCGGCGACCGTCCAGCGTGAAGTTCTCGAGCGCCGTCCTCGAGATCGCCTCCCCGACGTCATCCCGCTGATGCGTCAGCCAGGCAAAGACCCGGAGCCTGATCTCACGGTCCGCATCGCCAATCATTCAGCGAGCTTACAGCCGCAGCGAGGCGCATTGGCGAAATATTGCTGCCAACCCAGTTTCAGAAGGCATTTTATCGGTTGGGAGAACCATCACCATTCCT
>JBBQEC010000328.1:0-2173 GCA_038320305.1 Candidatus Limnocylindrales bacterium
GTTTTCACGGCTCTGAGCGAGGCCAGCGCCGCGTTCGAGGGCAAGTTGCTCGCGGTGCGCATCATGGCCGGCTCGGCAACCCCGGATGAACAGCTGGCATTGGCAGACATAGACGCAGCCGCCATCGTCAAAGCGGCGCACGCGCTCGTTGGCAGCGGCAAGGACAAGTAAAGAAATGACCGAGATGACAGCCGCTCCAACGCACGGGACGCCCGCCCACGGGACGCGCATTCCTGCTGACCTGCAAACACAGATCGACGCGGCCCTCAAACAGGCGGTCGACGACAACTGGGCCGAGCGCATCTGGTCGCGCGACACGTCCGTGTGGACTGACAACGAAAAGGTCGCTGCGCTGATCGCAAATCGACTCGGGTGGCTGGACCTGCCCGCCAAGTACGCTGACGAAATCGACGCTCTCGAGGCATCCGCCGCGGCAGTCCGCGATGAGGGCCTCATCCGTGCCGTCGTGGCCGGCATGGGCGGCTCGTCGCTGGCCCCGGCCGTTATCGCGTCCTCGCTCGAGCCCTCCGGTCCGGGCATCACCGTTGATGTCCTGGACTCCACGGATCCCGACGCTGTCCGCGCGGCCACGGACGCATCCGACCCGAACGGAACGATCTACCTCATCTCGTCCAAGTCGGGCACGACAACAGAGCCTCTCGCCTTCCTTGCCCATTTCTGGGCCATCGAGCACGAGACACACAAGCACATCCATCACGGCGAGCCGAGCCGCCACTTCGTGGCCGTCACGGATCCCGCACCGAGCGTCTCGCACATCCCGCACGCGAACGAGTTCCGCGAGCTCTTCATCAATCAAGAGGATGTCGGCGGCCGATACAGCGCGCTGTCGTATGTGGGCCTCGTGCCTGGTGTCCTGATGGGCATCGATCTACGAGCGCTCCTCGCCGACGCGATCCACACCGCGCAGCGCTGCCAGCAGACTGACGACTCCAATCCCGGTCTGTGGCTTGGCGTCGCCCTAGGGACCCTGGCACGCGCAGGTCGCGACAAGCTGACGCTGGTCATCGAGCCGCGCTTCGCCGCGCTCGGGATGTGGATCGAGCAGCTCGTCGCGGAAAGCACCGGCAAGCGTGGCGTGGGCATCCTGCCCGTTGACGGCGAAGCGCTCGGCGACCCCGGCGTGTACGAGGACGATCGTGTTTTCGTGCGTATCGCCACCGGAGCCGATCCGGATTGGCAGGCTGCCACTGACGCAAAGCTGGCGACTCTCGCCGAGGCCGGCCACCCGGTGCTGTACCTGTCAATGCTCGGCGGGGCCGGGGCCCTGGGCGGCGAGTTCTTCCGCTGGGAGTTCGCCACGGCCGTTGCCGGCGCGGTGTTGGGCATCAACCCATTCGACGAGCCCAATGTGACCGAGTCGAAGGACAACACCAAGCGCGTGCTCGACGAGTTCCGGCGCGATGGCAAGCTGCCCGTCGAGGACGCAATCACGACGGAGGGACGATTGACGCTGTCCGGCGACGCACCGCTGCGCCTGTCGGGCGCGGAAGGCGGACTGACGGCGGAGCTGCGCCGCCACCTGTCGCGCGCACGCAAGAACGGCTACTTCGCGCTCCAGGCGTACATCGCGCCAACGGACGCGCGCACCGGCGCATTGCGTGAGATTGCGACACTGCTGCGCGACCGGACCGGGCGCGCGGTGACGATCGGTTTTGGACCGCGCTTCCTGCACTCGACGGGGCAGCTGCACAAGGGCGGAGCGCCCACCGGCTGCTTCCTGCAGCTCACGGCCAACCATCCCAACGATCTCGAGATCGCAGGCTGGCACGAGACGTTCGGCACGCTCATCGATGCTCAGGCGGCGGGCGATTTCATATCGCTCGAATCACACGATCTGCCCGTGGCGCGGGTCAATCTGTCGGATGATCCGGACGCCGGCTTGGCCGAGCTCTTCGCCGCGCTCACACAGGCACTCAGCGAACCCCTTCCGCGCTAAGAGGAGACGACACTTGGAGCTCGCTATCGTCGGCCTCGGCCGGATGGGTGGCAACATGGCTCGCCGCCTTCACCAGGCCGGTCATCGGGTCGTCGCTTTCAATCGGTCGCCCGACAAAACGCGCGAGATCATCGGTGAGGGCCTGGAGGGCGGCCTGACGCCCCAGGAAGTCGTCGGCATGCTCAGCGCGCCGCGGATCGTGTGGCTGGTGGTGGC
>JBBQEC010000329.1:0-2169 GCA_038320305.1 Candidatus Limnocylindrales bacterium
GTGTTTCCAGATCGCGAGCACTTCGGCCGCATCTTCTACAACCAAGCGCGGATGTCAGCCCAGGGCATCCCGCAGATTGCCCTGGTCATGGGCTCATCGACGGCCGGCGGCGCGTACGTCCCGGCGATGAGCGACGAGACCGTCATCGTCCGCGGCACGGGCACGATCTTCCTGGGCGGCCCGCCCCTGGTGAAGGCCGCGACGGGCGAGGACGTGACCGCGGAGGAGCTCGGTGGCGCGAGCGTTCACGCGCGCATCAGCGGCGTCGCCGACCACGAGGCGCTGGATGACGAGCATGCGCTGGCTCTCGGGCGTCAGATCGTCGCGAGTCTGAGCTGGCGCAAGCCCGACCAACCATGGGATCGAATTTCCGCCCGACCTCCCGCCGTCGCCACACCGGACGACGGGACCGATGCCACCGATGACCCGCACGGCATGTATTCGGCGGTCAGTCCAGATCTGCGCAAGGGCTACGACGTCCACGAGGTGATCGCCCGACTGGTCGACGGCTCCGAGTTCCACGAGTTCAAGCCCAGCTACGGCGAGACGCTCGTGACCGGCTTCGGCCACATAGATGGCTATCCGGTCGGGATCCTGGCGAGCAACGGCGTGCTGTTCTCGCAGTCGGCGCTCAAGGGCGCGCATTTCATCGAGCTCGCGTGCCAGCGCAAGATTCCGCTGGTCTTCCTGCAGAACATCACGGGCTTCATGGTCGGTCGCGAGTACGAGAGCGGCGGCATCGCCAAGGACGGCGCGAAGCTCGTGACCGCAGTCGCGTGCGCCGAGGTGCCCAAGTTCACGGTCATCATTGGCGGCTCGTTCGGCGCTGGAAATTACGGCATGGCCGGCCGCGCGTATGGCGCGCGCGGCCTATGGATGTGGCCCAATGCGCGCATCAGCGTCATGGGCGGCGAGCAGGCGGCGATGGTGCTATCGATGGTCGGGACGTTCAAGAGCGACAGGGAACGCGACGCGTACCGGGAAGAGATCCGCGCCAAATACGAGCGCGAGGGCAGTCCGTACTACTCGACCGCGCGACTCTGGGACGACGGCGTGATCGACCCTGCCCAAACGCGCGACGTGCTCGCGATTGCAATCGCCGCATCGCTCAACACGCCAATTCAGGAGACGAAGTTCGGCGTCTTCAGGATGTAGTCGAAGATAGACACATGCAATACCTGCGCCAGGGCGAACGAGTGCAGCTGCGTTTCATGGATGGGGAGCCATTCGTGGCGACACTGCTCAAGTGGTTGGCCGCGGAGCACATCGGTTACGCGACGATGACCGGCCTCGGTGCCGTCAATGGCGCGGCCATCAGCTATCTGAACATGGACACGAAGCAGTACGAAGCGCATCAGCTCAAGGAGCAGATGGAGGTCGTGTCGCTCGTCGGCAACGTGACGCTTCGTGAGGGTCAGCCGTTTGTGCATGCTCACGTGGGCCTGGGCCGGCGCGACCTGTCGCTGATCGGTGGCCATTTGAACGAGTTGAGCGTCCATCCAACGCTCGAGGTGTGGCTGATGCCTGAGACGACGGCGGTTCACCGGGCCTTCGACGAGTCGTGTGGCATGTTCGTCATGCAGCTGCCCAACGAGGCATGATCGTGAGCGAGATGTCCGGAGCGCAAATTGCCGCGGGGCGCGTAGTACAGGTGAACATGTCTCCAGGCGGCGTGCCCAAGCTGCCCATAGAACAAGCGTGGGTTGGCATCTACGGGCTGGACGGCGACAAGCACAATGAACCGACAGTCCACGGTGGCCCCCATCGAGCGGTGTGCCTGTACGGCATGGAGGTGATCGAGCGACTACAAGCTGAGGGTCACCCGATCGACGCTGGATTCGCTGGCGAGAACCTGACGACGCTGGGCATCGAGTGGTCGACGCTGCCAATCGGCGTGACCATCCACGTTGGCGACGAGGTGGTCCTCGAGATGTCGTCCGTGTCGATGCCGTGCGTTACGCAGACGCGCAACTTCAGCGATGGCGACTTCAACCGCATTTTCATCGACAAATACCCGACCGACTCGCGCATGTACGCCCGCGTGCTCCGCGAAGGCGTGGTGGCGCCCGGGGACGTGATCTCGGTTCACGCCCCCGCCGCGGACTCAGTAGCCGTCGACCAACTCACCTTGCGCTGGCTGGACCGAGCGGATGGCAAGTCTACGGTGGC
>JBBQEC010000330.1:0-2155 GCA_038320305.1 Candidatus Limnocylindrales bacterium
GGCATGGGCCAGGGCATGGGCCAGCGCATGATGAACGACCAGGGCATGGGCCAGGGCAATTGCGACCCGTCGCAGATGTCCGCGGAGATGCAGCAATGGCACGCCGAGCACCACTCGACTAACTGACCGCGGTTCCACCTCATCTGCGCCGGGCTCTACAAGGAGCCCGGCGCTTCCTTGTGCCCGCTGGCGCCCGTGAAGCACAGATATGGCATGCTTCGCGGGCCGTGGACGAGCACCCGCCCGATCCTGATCAGCCGCGATCGCGCCGTCGGCGAATGCCGTGGGTCATCTTCGGTGCGGTCGTACTCGTCGCGGTGGTCGGTGCCGGCTACGTTCTGGCTGATCGCTTCTTGAACCCGCCAGCGGGAGCTGATCGCTTCTTGAACCCGCCAGCGGGAATGGAGACCCGCGCCGCCGAAGTTATGCCCTTCGACCTCAACGCCACCCATCACACGTTCACCAAGACCGGGCAGGGCGGCATCGAGGAGGTCGTTGCCATCGACGCCGCGGACGCACGCAACATCGAACTGATCCGCACTCACCTGGAATACGAGGCGGCCAAGTTCGGCAAGGGCAACTTCAGCGATCCGGCCCGGATCCACGGCATGGACATGCCCGGACTGCGCGAGCTGGAGGCCGGTGCCAGCCGTGTCGAGGTACGCTACGAGTCTCTGCCCACCGGCGCGCGGATCACCTACGGTTCTGACGATGCGGCGCTCATCGCCGCGCTGCACGCCTGGTTTGACCGCCAGTCGACCGATCACGGCATGCCCAACATGGGCGGCTGAGCCGCCGGGGTTGATCCTCAGGATCAATTCATCAGTTGCTCATATGGTGGAGCCACGGTGACGCGCATGAATGCGTACCGGTCGCTCCCGCACCTGCTCGTCGCCGTGACCGTCCTGATCAGCGCGTGCTCACCCGCGGCTCCCCAGAGCTCCGGGCCAGCGGCTTCGTCGACCGTCGCCGGCCAGTCACCCGCGGTCGCCGCCGGCCAGTCACCGTCGAGTGCAGTGGGCCAGATGACGCAAACCAGCGACGGCGGCCAGGTGACAGTCGTTGCGACGTGGGCTGGTCCCTCGACGGGAGCGGTTTTCGACATGACGCTCGACACTCACTCGGTCGACCTCGACGCGATGGATCTGGCTGACGCCGTACTCCGCAGCGACCGTGGTCAAACCCTGAGCGCCCTGCCCTGGACGGCACCCCTGGGTGGGCACCATCGCGCCGGCATGCTCCAATTTGGCGGCGACGCTGCTTCATTCTTCGCCGGCGCACAGTGGGTCGAGCTCGTCCTCACGGGCATTGGTGAACTGCCCGAGCGGACTCTGCGCTGGGACCTCGGAGGGTGACCGCCATCACGCGCAGCCTCCAACCGGCGCAACTGATCGCGCCGCGATCAGTTGCTCTCGGAGTAGCCGCCGGCGCGGCGCTCCTACTTGTCTACCTGCTGATCATCAGTCTTGCCCAGGGAGTCGGGCACGCCCTGGCCCAACTCGCGGCCGATGCCCCGTTCGTAGGCCTGATCGCGGCCGGGTTCGGCACCCAGATCGCCCTGTTTGCCGAGCTTCGCGCAGTCGATCGCGTACACCGCGCGAGCGCGGCGGTCACCGCCGGCGCCACCGGCACCAGCGTGGCGGCAATGCTCGCCTGCTGCGCTCACCACCTGGTCGACCTGCTGCCCCTGGTGGGGCTGTCGGCCGCGGCGGTCTTCCTCAACGCCTACAAGACGCCGCTCTTCCTGCTCGGTATCGGCATGAACGCACTCGGCATCATCATCATCACTCGACAACTCCGCCGAGCCCGCCGAGCCTGCGCCGTGGTTCAGGCGGCGGCAACCAAACGCCTGACGACGAACGGGACCTCCCGCGATCACATTCCGGGCCAGGTCAGTCCACGGTCGACCGACCGGAAGTACTCCGCCGCGCGGTTGACGACGGCCACTGTCCCGCCGTCAACTGAGGTCGCGATGGCGAAGACCGAGCCGCCGTAGCTGGTCGCCGACCATGAGCGACCGCCATCGTCGCTCCGGAAGAGGCCATCGGTCGAGCCCGCGTAGATGGTCCGGCCGTCCGGCGTCGCGGCCAGGCTGGTCATCGGGAACGTGGGCGGAGTCTTGAGCCGCGTCCACCTCCGGCCGCCGTCGGCGCTG
>JBBQEC010000331.1:0-2125 GCA_038320305.1 Candidatus Limnocylindrales bacterium
CGCGGCCCGCCTGGCTCGACGAGCCGCACGACCGGCCGCTCGTGTTCGCCAGCCTGGGGACGGTTCAGCATGCCGCTCCCGGCGTATTCGAGGCGATCCTCGAAGCCGTCGCAGGCGAGCCCGTCGAGGTCGTGGCCGGCATCGGTCGCGATCAGGATGCAGGCCGGTTCGGCGACGTCCCGCCGAACGTGCGGATCGAGACGTTCGTCCCCCAGATCGCGGTGCTGGAGCAGACGTCGGTCTTCATCACGCACGGCGGGTTCAACGGCGCCAAGGAGGCGCTCTCGCTAGGGGTGCCGCTCGTGGTCGTGCCCATCACGCCCGAACAGGGCTACACCGCCGAACGCGTCGAAGCCCTGGGGATGGGCCGCCGGGTTTCGCCGGAGGAGCGCACGCCGGACGTCATACGCGCCCGCCTGCGCGAAGTCCTGGCCGATGCGACCTATCGGTCTGCCGCGGGACAATTCGCCGCCCAGATGGCGGCGCTGCCCGGCATCGATCACGCCGTGGCGCTGCTCGAGCGGCTGGCCCGCGATCGCAGGCCGATCCGCAACGACGCCTAGGATCGAGTAATACTGGTCTCGATGATGCCTGACGATCCAACCCCGGACGCCGTTGTCGGCACGTGCGCGATCTGCGGTCGCGTGCTCTGGTCCGATGGCCTGGCGCCGGCGATCGACGGCGACGCATGGATCTGCGGCGATTGCGATCAGGCGCGCAACTTCCAAGCCGAGGTCGAAGAAGGCGCCGTCGACGACGACTGATGAACTCGAGGACGTTCGGCCTCCGATGAGAACCGCGTCTTGCAGTCGCGGCAGAAGTGACGGTCGCCGCCGAGGATGCATCCGCCCCACACGACGCCGTGCTCGTACTGCTGGCCAAGCTCCTCGAGGTCATCGCGCCTGATGAGACCGATCACCACCCATGCAATCCGATGGCCGCCGCATTCTGGGCAACTTACCGGCGTCCCGGCTGCGTCGCTAGCGATCGGTTGAACGTCGGTCATGCCTCTCCCTCGCATATTCGATCAGCTCGTCGTACTCGTTCTGTGTCCAGCCACCGTCGCAGGCGGGGCGAATGAGGAGTGCCCGCATGGTACGCGTGCTCGCCCACTCGGCCGCACCTTCGCCAGGATCGCGGCCGTGCATCGCGACACTCAACCTGTCGCGCGCCATGCGGGTACTCTCCACGTGCCTACTACCACGGAACGTGCTCTCCACGGCCCAGTGCGCGTCGTCGACGGGGCCATCGGCGCCATCCAGCCCATCGTCTCGATGTGGCGCGATGGGTTGACTGTCATCGCTCTCGACTCGAAGCTGCGGAATCGCGCGCCCGACTACCTCACCTTTGACGACGCTACGGTCGCAGGAGCCGTCGAGGTGCACGAGGCGCCGACCCAAGAAGTGCCGACGGTCGAGGCCGTCACCAAGGCGAAGCCGGTGTTGCTCCTCGGCGGTGACACGATCATCGGCGGCGCGCAGAACCGCATCATCAACCTGACGATCCTGCTCAAGGCGGCGTCGAAGACCGCCATCCCCGTGAGCTGTCTGGAACTGGGTCGATGGAACGATGGCCGCCGATTTGTCGCAGCGGCGCCTGTCGACTACGCGCTTCGCCAGATGGTCGCAGAGCAGGTCACTCGGGGTGCAGCTGATGCACAGATGCAGCGCCGCTACGCCGCCGACCAGCACGCGATCTGGGAGGAGATTGGGCATCGCCAGACGCGCGCCCGGTTCAACTCCGCGACGCAGGCCCTTCACGACGTGTATCGGGCGGAGCAGAACGATGTCGCGCAGTTCGTTCGCGCGTTCCCGATGCCGAACGGTGCCCGAGGTATCGCCATCGGCCTGTTCGACCGCTTGATTGCGCTCGACGTGTTCGATTCGGCCGAGACGCTCGAGCGGCAATGGCCCCGGCTCGTCACGAGCGCCATTTCTGCGGTCCTCGACCAGCAGCGCGCCATCAGTGACGGACAGCTGCCGCCGCCCAACCACCGTCACCTCCACTCGAAGGCACTCCAGCGGATGCTCGAGCGTGCGCGCGGAACAGTCAGTGACGGACGGGTCAGTCCTTCGGTGGGGGCGGGGAGCGACGTCCGGTTCCAAGGTCCGAAGATCCTCGGCAC
>JBBQEC010000332.1:0-2118 GCA_038320305.1 Candidatus Limnocylindrales bacterium
GCGATCACGCCCCACTCGCCGAGCGGCTGGCCGCCATCACGGGGCGCCTGGAGGACGTGCCCGGGCACCTGCAGCAGGCGCGCTCTCGCGCGACCGTGCCGCAGGTCCGGACGTGGCAGCAGATCGAGCTCGAGACTGCCGCCGACCTCCCGGTCTTCTTCGACGAGATCGCGGCCGCGAGTGGCGTGCTGCCGGACGCCGATCAACGCCGGCTCGCCCGGGCCGTCGACGCGGCCAAGGTCGCGGTCGAGCTGTACGCGGGCTGGGTCGAGGGCACGCTCCCGGGCGGCAACGATGACTGGCCAGTCGGCCGCGAGCGACACGATGCCCTCGTTGCGCACCGAGCGTTCGACGGGCTGGACGCCGACGAGATCCTCGAGCTCGGCTGGCAGAAGCTCGCCGAGGAGAAGGCGGCCCGCGTCGCCGCCGCGCGCGAGGTCGATGCGAACGCGACGGAGGCCGAGGTCGTCGATCGGATCAAGTCCGACCAACCGGCCGATTTCGCGGCCGCCCTGGACGCCTATCGGACGGCCATGCTCCGTTCCCGCGCGCACCTGATCGAGCGTGACCTCGTCACGGTGCCGGCCGACGAGCGCATCGAGGTCCGCGAGACGCCCGAGTACCTGCGCAATGTGCTGCCGTTCGCCGCGTATTTCGAGCCAGCGACGTTCGACCGCGACCCGAAGGGCATCTACGTCGTGACGCCCTCGGTCGACGGCGACCCGAAGGCGATGCGCGAGCACAACTTTGCCTCCATCAGCAACACCAGCATCCACGAGGCGTACCCCGGCCACCATCTGCAGCTCGACACGGCCCGGCGCAACCTATCCATGACTCGTCTGCTGGCCGATGCTCCCGAATTCGTCGAGGGCTGGGGGATGTACTCGGAGCTGATGATGCGCGAGAACGGGTTCGACGACGATCCGCGCTTCCGGGTCGTGCTGCACACCGATGCCATCTGGCGCGCGTGCCGGATCATCATGGACGTGCGGATGCACCGCGGCGAACTCACCGTCGATGAGGCGACCGACTTCATGATCGAGCACACGAGCTTCGAGCGGCCGAACGCCTTCGCCGAGGCGCGTTGGTACACGTATCGCCCGACCTATCCCATGTCGTACCTGCTCGGCCGCACGCTGCTCCTCAAGCTCCGTGCCGACGAGCAGCACCGTCTCGGCGCCGACTTCTCGCTCAAAGACTTCCACGACACGCTGCTGCGGAACGGTTCGCTGCCGATCAGCTTCCATCGCCGGTTGCTCGCCGGCGAAGGCGCCTAGCGGACGTGCAGGTCATCCCCTCGATCGACCTCGAAGGCGGGCGGTCGCGCGTCGTCTACTGGCCCGGCGCCGCGGCCGGTACCGGCGCCCCGACCGATCGGCCGGAGCGCATCGTCGAGCGGCTCGTCGCCCAGGGCGCGACCCTGATCCACCTCGTCGACTTCGAAGGCGCCCGGGCCGGCAGTCCGGCCAGTCTCGATGCCGTTGGTGCGGTCGCGTCACGGACCGCCGTCCCGTTGCAGCTCGCCGGCGGCCTCGACTCGGCCGAGGCGATCCAGCTCGCGTTCGCGGCCGGTGCGACACGGGTCGTCCTGACCACGGCCATCGCCGATCGGCCGGACGACCTGCGGGCGTGCCTCGCCATCGCCGGGGACTGGCTGGCCGTGGGGCTCGACCCGCGACCCGAGCGGCTGGCCGCCTTCCCGTGGCGACGGACCTCGCCACCGTCGATCGCGGGCCTTGTCGAGGAACTCGTCAGCGCCGGCGTGATGCGCCTGGTGCTGGCCCACGGCGGGACCGCGCCGGACCTCGAGCGGGTGGGTTCGCTTGTTCGGTCGTACGATGCCGAGATCCTCGTTGCCGGCGGGGTGCGCGATCTTGACGCGCTTCGCCGGCTGCGCGACACCGGCGCTGCCGGCGTCATCCTCGGGGAGGCCATCCTCTCCGGTGCCATCGATCTTCCCGCCGCCCTGGAGGCCGCCGCATGACACCCTCTGTGTCAACCCTAGGCTGCAACGACGGCCATTTGCGCTTCCGCGAGCCGGCGGGCCGCGCCGTGGCAGGTGGGGTCGTAGGCCAGCCGATCGATCCAGCAGCGGTAGATCACGCGGATCCACGCTCG
>JBBQEC010000333.1:0-2093 GCA_038320305.1 Candidatus Limnocylindrales bacterium
CGACGAAAGCGGCAAGCCGTTTACGCCCCAGGGCGTTGTAGGTTTCCGACCGCTCGAGCAGCTCGAGGCGCAGTTCAGCCTCAAGCAGTACACGCCCAAGCCCGCTGAGCAGTCGACCGAGCAGACCTCGGCCGCCTGACCAACACACCGCCCTCCTCCGAGGCCTCGACCCGCAAGGGACAAGGCCACGTTTTTGTTGGCACCGTTATTTTGTTGACGTGTCAGAACAGCCTGCGGCCGCGGCGATGGATCCGGAGCTCAGCCAGGAAGAGTTCGAGAGCATCTACGGCCCGGTCCGGTCGCCGTCGCTACCGGATATTGCAACTATGTTCCGCGGTGCCCCGTTCCGCTGGTGGATCTGCGGCGGCTGGTCCCTCGAGCTGGGCTCGAAGCCGCGCCGTCACCATGAAGACGTCGAGGTGGGCATCGCGCGCGAAGAGCTGCCGATGGTCCGCGAGTGGCTCGCCGACTACCACCTGTGGGACATCCACGCGGGCTGTTTGATATTCATCAAATCCGGGTACCAACTGCCCGATGACCACGAGCAGCTCTGGCTTCGACGCGACTCCCTTTCGCCCTGGCTGATGGACCTGATGCTGACGCCGGTTGAGAGCGACACGTGGTTATACAAGCGCGACCGGCGCGTCTCGCGGCCGTTTGCCGAGGCCGTGACGATAGGCGTTGACGGCATCCCGCGGCAACGGCCGGAGATCGGGCTGCTGTTCAAGGCGCGGCGCCGCTTCCCGCGCGACGAGGAGGACTTCGCCGCGGTCGTATCGCGACTTTCTGAGGCGGATCGCGCCTGGCTACGTGACGCAATCGCATTGACCGAGCCACAAGACAACCCCTGGCTCGAAAGGCTGTGACCTAGGCTTTCCGACTGCCGGCCATGCGCCAGGCGACCTGGAACCAGGCTTCGAGTCGGTCCAGGGCGAGATCGTCCCAGGTCGGTGGCGCGAATCGCACCCACGCGGAGCCTCGACTTGATGTGCCAGTGCCGGGGGTGCGCATCGCCGCTTCGCCTATCTCGTCGCCCAGGCGAAACTCGAAGACTCCCTCCTCTGGTTGTGTCGCGAAGACGGCGCCGTCGCGGGCGTACTCACGGTCAGTCGGCGTCGTGACATCGCCCGCTTCGTCGAGAAGCGCAGCGACGACATCGCCGAGCGAGACCTGCTCAGACTGCAACGGGTTCTCTGTACTCCCCGAATACTGCACGGAAGACGCCGCACATCTCGCCCAATGTCACGTACGCGTTGGCGCATTCGATCAGTGCAGGCATCACGTTCGCTTCCGTCGAACCGGGCCGCGACGCAAGATCGCACAGCTTGGCCATGGCCGCCTGAACGCGTTCGGGATCGCGCTCGGCACGAGTGCGAGCGAGGCGTGACAGGTGCCGCTCACGGGACTCCTCCGACACCTCGAGGAGCGGGATCGTCAGTCGCTCAGCCTCGTCCTCGAAGACATTGACGCCCACGATCTCTCGTTCACCAGCGTCGAACTCGCGCTGGAAGTTGTAGGCCGAGTCGGCGATCTCCTTCTGAGGGAAACCGCTGGCTATGGCCTTGACCATGCCGCCCAGCGCGTCGATCTCATCGAGATAGCGCCACACCTGGCGCTCGGTCTCGTTGGTCAGCGATTCGATGAACCACGAGCCGCCGAGTGGATCGACAGTGTTCGCGACGCCGGTCTCTGACGCGATGATCTGCTGCTGACGGAGGGCCAGCAGCGCGGCATCTGCTGAGGGCACGGCCCAGGCCTCGTCGTAGGCGTCGGTGTGGAGCGACTGCGTGCCGCCCAGCACGGCCGCGAGCGCCTGGATCGCGACGCGCGTGAGGTTGTTGAGCGGCTGCTGGGCGGTCAGTGACACGCCCGCGGTCTGGGTGTGGAAGCGCATCCACGTTGATCGCTCGTTCTCTGCCCGGTAGCGCTGCGTCATCAGCTTCCACCACACACGCCGCGCCGCGCGGAACTTGGCGATCTCCTCGAAGAAATCGTTGTGCGAGTTGAAGAAGAAGCTCAGGCGCGGCGCGAACTCGTCCACGCGCAGGCCGCGCTTGATCGCCTCTTCGACATAGGCCATGCCATCGGCGATC
>JBBQEC010000334.1:0-2085 GCA_038320305.1 Candidatus Limnocylindrales bacterium
ATCGGTAGGATCGAGGTGCGCAACGAGCCGCCGAGCGCGACGGTGACGAGCGTCGCGGGCAGGCTCATCGAGAGTCGAGTTAGGAGCTCCGCCGGATCCTCGACGACGAACCTGGCATGCTCTGGTTGATACACAACCTGAATCGTAGCCGGGTCAGGTCTTCCGTCGTGCCTCTTTCACCACTCGTCGCCAGCGCTCAAGGGCGCGCCGCGTCTCTTTCGCATTCAACCGCGCCGTCGCGAACTCGACGAGCTGGTAGTCGGTGGCCAATCGCCCGACATCGCGGCCAACCACGGTCCTGATAATCCGCCCAGAGTGCTCCCGTGGTGTCTCGCCGTCAGCGCGCGCCTGTGGCCCTCCGGCGAGCGCCATGAGTGACAGCTGATACGCCTCGCTCGCGGTACGCGGCGCCCGTTGCCGGGCGGGCAGCCTCAACCGTGGCAGGCTCGGCAGTGCCGGGAGAGTGAGCGGCTCGGACGCTCTCGTCTCAGTCGCTTCCGCGGCTCGATCGCTGACGTTAGGCCTGACCAGGAGCGACGTCATGATGCGTACCAGCACGAAGCCGCCAACGAGGACGAGGACGATGAGGAGCCATGTCAGGTCAGGTGGTGATCCGGTCGGTCGCTCGAGCAGCGGCGGCGGTCCGTTGCCGAAGGGCGTGGCCACGGCGATCGAAGGGGGCGCAAGGACGTTCGGGTTGACGACACCGAGCAGGAGCTGGAGGAAGGCAAAGATGGGAATACTGAGCAGGTAGAAGGTCCCGGACAGGAGCGGCGCGAGCGGACCAAGAATGCCCACGATGACCGACGAGACGGGCAGGCCCAGAACCGCCGCCAGCGGAACGCCGATGACGATCACCATGCCCACGATGGCCATGACCAGAACGAGCCACCTTCGGCGCGCACCGATATCGACGGCGTCGACGTCCAGATCCTTCAGGCGACCGAGGCCGAGTGCCAGCAGCCCGGCGCTGACAAAGGTGAGCGAGGCGGTGAACGCGTGCGCCGCAAACGCGGGGTCCTCAACGAGGCCTGACGCAGTCGACAGCAGCCAGAAGATGACGAGAGCCGGGATGCCCAAGCTGAACACTCGCTCAGTCTCGTAGCCCGCGCCAGGGTCCGCTTGCATGACGCCGCGCAACACCGCAAGGCCGATCAGCCAGACACCGGGGTTGACCACGGCGGTGCGCAAGAAGGCTCCGACGTCGTTCGTGGGCGCGCCCGACAGAAGCGCGGCGAAGACGCTTGCGCCGACTGCCCACGCCGTCAGGATGACCGCGAAACGGTTGTGCGGCAGGTGGCGGAAGGCGCGCGCCAGGATCATGCCGAGAGCCACGGCCAGGAAGAACTGGAGGATGCCGAGATCTACTCGATGTGCTTGTCTGAGCGACTGGAGAGAGAGGTTGACGAGCGTGATCCAGGCGGCCTCCATGGTCGCCGTGGCGATCCAGATCAGGATCAGCTCAGCCGGCCATTTCGAGCGCATCGGCTGTCCTCCAGTCGGGCTCGAGACGAGCGATGCGCGCCGGGACACCCAGCGCTCGAGCGCGAGCAGTCGCGTTGGTCGCGTTGCGTCCGAGCGCCGCGAGCTGCACTTGACGGCCGGACCGGCCCATGCGCCGCAGGACGTAGGCGACATCCGCGTCGTCAAGAGCCGTCAGCGCGACGATGCTGGTCGTCGGCGGAACTCTTCGTCCAAGGCCGTGAAGCAACGTTGCGAACGGCAGCGATGGCCAGCGGCTGATATCGGCCAGCTGATCCGCGATCAGCCCGATCTGCATGTTGGATGAGCTTGGCGCGATGTACACGGAGCGGGATATCGACTGTGTCGTGTAGGCGTTGACGCTTAGGCCACAGCCAATGCCGGCACCGATGAAGCTGCGCGCGAGCGACATCGCCGCGACGCACAGGCCTTCGACCAGGTCATCGTCGAAATGCATCATCCAAAACGGCCCCGACAGGGTCTGAGCGTCGAGAGCGATGACCACGTCGCGCTCGTGGACGGGGTCGTAGCGGCGGCTGACGGGCCGCTGCAGCCGCGCCGTGGCCTTCCAATGCACGCGGCGCAGGGCGTCGCCGGGCTGGT
>JBBQEC010000335.1:0-2080 GCA_038320305.1 Candidatus Limnocylindrales bacterium
CACGTCGAGATCCAGGTCCTCTTCGACGCGCACGGCAACGGCGTGCACCTCGGTGAGCGAGATTGCAGCGCACAGCGTCGCCAGCAGAAGATCGTCGAGGAGTCGCCGGCGCCATCGGTCACGGCCGAGCTCCGCGAACGAATGGGCCAGGCGGCATTGACGGTCGCAGCCAGCGTCGGTTACGTGAATGCCGGCACGGTTGAGTTCCTCCTGTCCGGTAGCGACTTCTATTTCCTCGAGATGAACACCCGACTACAGGTCGAGCATCCCGTGACGGAGGCGGTCACCGGCCGGGACCTCGTCGCCGATCAGCTCGACATCGCGCAGGGTGGCGAGCTGCGCTTACCAGGCGCCTACCAGCGGCTTACAGGGCACGCGATCGAGGCTCGCCTCTACGCCGAGGACCCCGAGGCCGGCTTCCTGCCGGCAAGCGGGCGGCTCCTCGAAGTTCAGTGGCCGGAGGGCGTGCGCATCGACACCGGCGTGCGGCAGGGCGACGAGGTCACCGATCGCTTCGACCCGATGCTCGCCAAGCTGATCGCGCACGGCACGACGCGGTCAGAGGCGCTCGACCGGCTGCGGCGTGCGCTGGCCGAAACGCGCGTGCTTGGAGTCCGGACCAACCTGCGCTTCCTGCGCTGGCTGCTGAGGCAGCCGTTCATGACCGATGGCGAGATGCGGACCGACACGCTGTCGCACGTCCCTCTGCCGGGTGCGCCGGCCGTCGAGGACGACGCGTGGGCGTCCGCCGCGGAGGTGCTCTCCGGGAGCCTGCCGAACGGCCCGTGGGGCGGCGCGTGGCGGCTCAATGGCGTGCCGCGGCTGCGCATCCGGCACGGCGACGATGAGCGCGTCGTCGTGCTACTCGGTGGAGATCGGACTGCGCCGGGCCGGGCAACGATTGATCCTGCGAGCGGCGAGGCATTCGTCGACGTGGAGGGAAAATCAGTCGAGTTCCGCGTGGCGCGGCCGCCCAGCGTTGCGGAGGCGGTGCGGCACGCATCGGACCTGGGAGAGGGGCAGGCGGTCCTGACCGCGCCGATGCCCGGGCGCGTCATCAGCGTGCGAGTCGCCGAAGGCGCATCGGTCTCAGAGCATGAGGCGGTGATCGTGATCGAGGCGATGAAGATGGAGCATGCCGTCGTCTCGCCGCTGGCGGGAACCGTCACGCGCCTGCTGGTTCACGAGGGAGCGCAGGTGCAACGCGGAGACGTCCTCGCCGAAGTCGCGGCCTTAACGTCTTCGACATGACGACCTACCATCGCGATATGAGCTCTGACAGCGTGCGCATCTACGAGGTCGGCCCGCGCGACGGGCTGCAGGCCGAGGCGGCCGTCGTCACGACGGGAGCGAAGCTGCGCTTCATCGAGCTCCTGGCGGATGCCGGGCTGCGCGAGATCGAAGCGACCTCGTTCGTTTCGCCAAGCGCCATACCGCAACTGGCCGATGCGCATGAGCTGATGCGCGGCCTCGAGCGCCGAGCCGGCGTGCGCTACCCGGTGCTCGTCCCAAACGAGCGCGGCATGGCGCGAGCGCTCGACGCCAACGTGGACGCGATCTGCCTGTTCAGCGCCGCGACCGATGCGTATGCGCGGCACAACATCAACATGAGCGTCGATGAGTCGCTGGCCGCCTTCGAGCCAGTGGTAGACGCTGCACGCAGACAGAACATGTGGATTCGCGCCTACGTCAGCACCGCCTTCGGCTGTCCGTACGAGGGCGAGGTCGACGAGCGCGCCGTGGTCGGCGTCTCAGAGAGAATGCTCAAGCTCGGCGTCGACGAGCTGGCGATCAGCGACACGGTCGGCGCGGCAAGCCCCGCGGACGTGCGGCGCGTGATCGGCGCGCTGAGTGCCGCCGGCATCGACGCGAGGAGCATTGCCTGCCACTTCCACGACACGCGCGGAACGGCACTCGCCAACGTGATGGCCGCCATGGAGCTCGGCGTTCGCTGCTTCGACGCGTCGGCAGGTGGGACGGGTGGCTCGCCCTACGCGCCCGGCGCCGCCGGCAACCTGGCGACCGAGGACCTGGTCTACCTTCTGGACCGCGAAGGCATCGGTCACGGCGTCGAGCTTGA
>JBBQEC010000336.1:0-2058 GCA_038320305.1 Candidatus Limnocylindrales bacterium
CCGACCATCACTGCGCTGAGCTCCGGCGTAAAGCCGTAGCGGCCTTTGAAGGCACCAACCTGTTTCTTTACGCGTTGCTTGATCTGCGCCGCCAACGGCCGACCGTCCAGGATGCGTGCCGGCTCGTCGTAGCGCAGCACCCCTGCCTTGGTAACGAGTCGCGGCGACTCCACGCGCTCGTCCACGACAGCCTCACGGGCGACCGCCACTAGACTTCCGGCTCGCGCAAAGCCCCCGCCGCGACAAGCTGCGAAACGAGGGACGCGAGTCGATCCACGCTCGCGAGTAGCTCCATGACTTCCTTCGTCGTGATGCCCGCGTAGCGGTCATCTCCGACGCTGGGCAGGTTGATCATCACGTTCGCCGCAGCTCCGCGGGCTGCTGCGGCTGCGAGGCGCGAAGCGACCTCGAGATCGCTCGACGCATTCAGGTTGCTTCGGCCGGCCAGAGCTTCAATGGCAAGCATGACCCGTGCGCACTCTCGAACCACTGCGAGCGGGACGTCCGACGCCACGCGGGCGGCACTTTGCGTCGCCGCTTCCCGCTTCTGCTGCTCGACGTCGGTCTCACGAGGCATCTTGCGCGCCGCGGCAAACGCGGCAAACGCATTCGCATCGGCATCCGCAAGCTGTAGCAATCTTTTTCTGGCGGCCTCACCGACCTGCAAAGATCGCTCGTGCGTGGCGCTGTAGTCAGCGTATTTGGGCCGGTCAGTGCTCAGTCGGCTGACCATCGCCAGCAGGCTCGCAGCCATGGCTCCGGCAACGGCCGAAGCGCTGCCACCGCCTGGCACGGGCTCAGCCGAGGCCAGGCGCTCTTGGAATTCGGCGAGTGTCAGGTCGGCATAGTGCGCTGGGGATCCCACGCTGCCGATTGTCGCTCAGTCGAGGCGTGTCGTGGCCGGCAGCCTTCGCTTGGTTGCTGCCGGCATAGGCCCGTCAGGCCGCTTCGACGCCCTCCAGCAGCCAACGGCGATGTCGCTTCTCATACGAGAGCCGAAGCCGTGCGTCCGGCGTGCGGACATCGAAGATCCTTCTGGGTCCCCGCTCGACTGGATATGCCGCCAGCTCATCGCGCACCTGCGAGATCTCAATTACCGGCACGCGCTCATACGCAGTTCTGATCGATCGCGGCCGGCCGTCAAACAACCCACAGGTGACGTCCACCTGGGTAGGAGTGACTCGAACGATTGCCATTTCTTTCGCCTCCCTCGGCGTAGAACAGTTGTTCTATCGACCGTATCGAACACATGTTCGAATGTCAACAGATCGCCGGACGTTCCCCGTCCAACTGAGGAACCTTCGGGGCGGGCGTGTCAGCTAGCGTGTCACTCCTCCGAGGGATGGTCGGGATCAACAATCGGCAACCGACGTGGATCGCGCTCGAACGGAGCGCGCACTCCTGCATCAAGGAGCCGGGCCCGTCTCAGCGCCTTCGAACCGAACTTCTGGCGCACCGCGTCGGCGGCTTCTGTGACTCGTCGGCGCCGATCGTCACCTGCTTCGAACAGGCCGAGCTGGCGCTGTTCCCCCAAGCCGCTGGCTGCGACGCCGAGCAGCCGGATGCGCTGCCCACGCACTTCGCGCCGCGTCAGCTCGACTGCGGTGCGCCAGATGGTCTCGCCCATGTCCGTCGGCTGCGCGAGAGTGCGCTGACGGGTGATCGTCTCGAACGATGTGTTCCGGATCTTGACGCTGACGGTTGAGCACAGAAGATTCGTGGCCCGCAACCGTCCAGCCACTCCCTCGCTGAGTGCCAGGAGCGTCTGCTCAAGCACCTCCCAGTCGCTCGTGTCGACGTCGAATGTGTGCTCGTGGCTTACTGACTTCGCCCCATCGCCGTTGCCGACGTCCGTCTCGCCGATGCCGCGAGCGCGCAGCGTCAGGTCGCGGCCGTGCTTACCGAATCTACGGACCAGCAGGTCATCCGGCAGTGCCGCCAGATCACCGATGGTCGCCACCCCGAACTCTGCCAGCCGGCGTCGAGTGCTCGCGCCGACGCCCCATAGTCGTTCGATCGCGAGCGGCGCCAGGAAGGTCGCTTCTTCGCCCGGCGGAA
>JBBQEC010000337.1:0-2023 GCA_038320305.1 Candidatus Limnocylindrales bacterium
TCTCGAGTGCCGGATAGCGGGCGACAAGTTGGCGCACCTGCTCGGCAGGAAACGGGTACAGAAGCTCGACCCGAGCGATGGCCACGTCGCTCGCCGTTGCGCGCAGCGGCGAGCGATCCAGGTCGTAGTAGAGGCGACCGCTGCACAACACGAGCCGGCGCACATCGCTCGCTGACTTTGCGTGGCGTGGGTCGTCGAGCACGGCCTCGAACCGGCCGGACGTCAACTCGTCGAGGCTCGATGTCGCGACCGGTAACCGCAGCAAGCCTTTCGGGGTCATCAACACCAGCGGTCGAACCATCGGGCGCAGGGCCTGGTCGCGCAGCAGGTGGAAGTATTGGCCCGGCGTCGTGCAGTTCGCCACGCGTAGGTTGTCCTCTGCACCGAGGGACAGATAGCGCTCGAGTCGGGCACTCGAATGCTCTGGGCCCTGGCCCTCGTAGCCATGCGGCAGCAACAGCGTCAGACGGGACGTCTCGCCCCACTTCGCGAGGCCGGCAATGATGAACTGGTCGATTACGACCTCCGCGCCGTTGGCAAAGTCGCCGTACTGCGCCTCCCACAGGACAAGTGTCTCGGGGGCCTCCACGGCATAGCCGTACTCGAAGCCGAGACAGGCGTATTCGGAGAGCGGACTGTTGTGCAGCTCGAACGAGCCATGCGCGTCCGCAAGGTGCTGGATTGGCGTGAACTCCCCGCCGGTGGTGACATCGTGGAGAACGAGATGGCGTTGGCTGAACGTCCCGCGCTCCGTGTCCTGACCCGTCAGCCGGATGGGCGTGCCGTCGAGCAGCAGTGAGCCCAACGCCAGAGCCTCGGCCTGCGCCCACTGCATGGCGCCGCCCGGACCCAGCGCCGTGTGCCGCCGTTCCAGCTGACGCACCAACTTGGGGTTCACCGCGAAGTCGGATGGCCAGTGCAGAAGCTCGTCGTTGATTTGACGCAGACGGTCGGCGGAGACTGCCGTCTTGGGTGCTGTCTTTGACGCTTGGCTGCGTCTGCGGGGGCCGGCCAGGCTCGCCTCGGGTTCGCCGACCACCAATCCCTTGGCCAGCGACTCATGAATTTCGCGCAGGCGCGCGCCAGCAGCGGTTAGGAGCAAATCACCGGCTTCGCGCCCGATCACTTTCTGGTCGACCAGCCGACGCAAGTAGATCTCGCGCACAGTCGGGTGTTCGGCGATCCGGGCGTACATCAGCGGTTGCGTGTAGGCCGGCTCATCCTCCTCGTTGTGGCCGTGGCGACGATAGCCCACGACATGGATCACAAAATCGCCCTGGAACCGCTCGCGATAGGAGACGGCGAGCTGTACCGCCGCCAGGCAAGCCTCTGGATCGTCAGCGTTGACGTGGGCGATCGGCACGTCGAAGCCTTTGGCCGGATCACTGGCATAGTCGGTCGATCGGCCTTCGCGGGGCCCGGCCGTGAAGCCGAGCTGGTTGTCGACGATAACGTGGATCGTCCCGCCGGTCGTGTAGCCGGCCAGGCGCGCGAGATTGAAAGTCTCGGCAACGACGCCCTGCGCGGCAAACGCAGCGTCGCCATGGATCAGCACGGGTACCGCAATGCGCGCATCGTGAGTTGCCTCGGCGGCATTGCGTTTGGTCTGCTCAGCGCGTACCCGGCCCTCCACCACCGGATTGACTGCCTCGAGGTGGCTCGGATTCGAGGAGAGTGTCACCCGGATCGGACCGTGCACCGTTTGGTGAACGCCGTCTGCGCCGCGGTGATACTTGACGTCGCTCGTCTCACCCTCGGCCGGCAGCTCGGGACTCGCCGTCGGCTGGCTGCGCTCGAACTCATCGAGGATCACCGCATCGGGAATGCCGACGACGTGGACCAGGACGTTCAGGCGACCTCGATGAGCCATGCCCAGCTCGACCGTCCGCGCGCCGCCTGCGGCGACTAGCTCGATGATCTGATCAAGCATCGGGACAACGACGTCGAGACCCTCGATCGAGAAGCGTTTCTGGCCCAGATAGGCGCGCTCGAGAAATTGTTCAAGGGCCTCGACCGAAGTCAG
>JBBQEC010000338.1:0-2008 GCA_038320305.1 Candidatus Limnocylindrales bacterium
CGGGCATGGTGTCGACCGCCTTCTGGGTGTGGAAGTGGCTGATCGGGCGGTCGCCACCGTCGAGCAGGAGCGCCTTCGCCGCATCCAGCGCATCGGGCAGTGCGTCGAGCCGCGACAGGAGGCTGGCCATGCGCACCGGGAGCGGCGCGAACTCCCGCGAAATGAGGCTGAACAGGCCACCCCCGAAGAGGTAGACGAAGCTGATCGGGCTCCAGGTCTGCTCGCGCAGCGTCTCCTCGTAGAAGAGGGCGGCGGCAAAGGTCTCGGCCAGGATGCGCCGATCGATCTGCTCGTCGCGCGACAGCGTCGCCACGTCGACGGCTTCGACGCGGGCCTGGGCGTCGCGCAGGAATGCGAGGCGCGCGGCGGCGCCATCATCGGTCAGGTCAGGCCATTCGCCGTCGTGATCATGGTTGCCGATCTCCGTCGCCGAGACCGGATACTGGGCGAAATAGCCGTCGAGCAGCTCGTCGACGAGCGCGGGAAAGTCCACCTGTCACCTCGAAGTGTTGTGCCGGTCATGCTAGTCGCTGCGTCGTTTGCAGCGGTTGGTCGTAAGGGCCAGGCAGCCGGCCGCATCGGTCCAATTCGGGCTGTCGTTGGCCGCAAGCAGTCGTGCTGTGGAAAATTGGCCGTCGAGAACGCGATCTCGATGACTCGATGGCGGATGCGACCAAAACAACCTGCTGCCGCCGGGGATTGAGGAGATTCGCACGGTCGAGATCGTCGGGCTGGGCCTGCAGGCCGATGGCGGAACGCACGTGGCGCGCACGTCCGAGATCGGTCACGTGCGCGTCACGGGCTGCGAGTCGAAGGGGCGCATCAACAAACGCATCCGGATCGCCGTCGAGGACGCCTGAGAGCGGGGCGCGCCACAGGCAGAACGGAGCTGTGGCGCGAGCCGCGAGCCGCGAGCCGCGAGCCGCGAATTGGCCAGATTCACATGAGGCGTGCGTTGCGCGCGCCGTGCCGGGTTTGAACCGTCCCGATTCACGCGACATGTGAATCGGGACGCTCCAACGAGGCTGTTTGCCTCATAACGGTTAGCTGGCGTGAATCTGGACGGTTCGAGCGGCGGGGCACGGGAGGAAACGCTCATTCGGCCGCCCGCCGCGTCCGTGCAATCGTCTGCGTCTGGCATCAGCGGAACCGAAGGCTCGCCACGATCTGATAGAGGTCTGCGACGTCGTCGCGTGGCTCCCCGTTTGCATCGGTTTGGGCAAGGATCACGACAGGCGTGCCCTTCACGTCGACGACCCAGATGCGTTGGTGCGCATGTAGACCTGTGTTGTTCGAAGGCACGACCGTGTAATTGATCTACTCGTTCCGACCCACTCGCCCGGTATGGGCGTCAATCGTGGAGAGAGGACTCAATCTTCCGCTGTTGTGCAAGCGGATCGGCGCCGGGCGAACGCCGCTGCGAACCGTCCGGATCCACCACGACATGTGAATCCGGACGCTCCAACGGGCATATCGGCTCATAACGGTTACCTGGCGCGAATCTGGCGGCGGCCTCCAGCCGGCCCATTCGAGGCGGGGCACGGGATGGAGGCACCGCCTAGCCGTCGGAGCCGCGATCGGCCAGGGCGCCGCCCGTGACGAACGAGCGGCTAGACCGCGGACATCACCGCACGCTCGGCGAGGGCGATGGGCAGGACGCCCGACGAGCACAGCGCGTCGTGGAAGTCGCGCAGGTCATCGGTGTCGGCAATGGTCGAGCCGCGGGCCGTGAGGAATCGGTCGCGAATGCGCACGATCTCCAGGCAGCCGGTGAGGTACGACGACGCCTGCGTGGGCCATGAGCAATACCGCGTCACCTCGGCGCGTGCGGTCGGCTCGGTCATATTGGTCGAGGCCAGCATGAACTCGACGGCCTCTTCGTAGGTCATCTCGCCGATGTGCAGGCTGGTGTCGACCACGATCCGCGCCGCGCGAAAGATGGTCGCCTCGTACTGGAACATCTCCTGGGCGAGATCGGCGAAGAAGCCGCGCTCACGCATCATGCGCT
>JBBQEC010000339.1:0-2005 GCA_038320305.1 Candidatus Limnocylindrales bacterium
CGCGAGCTCGGCCATCAGCGAAGCGTCGTCGGCGGCGCGCGCGCCGTGGGCGATGCGTGACGGATCGACCGCCTCAAGTGAGCGCCGAACCTGATCGGCACCGCCCCACTCGCCGGCGTGAATGGTTATGCCCAGTCCCCCCTCACGCGCGATCTCGAATGACCGCGCGTGCGCGAGGGGATCCGGAAACGCCTCCTCGGGACCGGCTAGATCGAAGCCGGTCAGCCCGCGGTCGCGAAATCCAGCAGCGACACGGGCCATAACGGTGTTCGCATCGGGTGGGTGGGAGCGGATGGCAACCGCGATCAGTCGGGCGACAACGCCCGTGGCAGAAGACGCGTCGTTCGTGCCTGCGACGACCGCCGTGATCCCGGCCGTCAGGTCGAGCCCGCTCATGACGTGGAGCAGCGGACCCCAACGTACCTCGACATAGCGCGTCCCGTCCTGCGCCACGTCCTCGATCAACTCGTACGCGACCCGATACAGGGCTTCCTCGTCCTGGAGAAGTGCGATCGGCAGCTCAAATGCCTGAAGCAGCTCGGCCTGGCTCGCGGTCTGCGCCGGCGCCTGTAGGCGCGCCGTGATCCCAGCCAGGTCCATGCCGTCGTCGAGCCCACGCTGCCTGGCAAGCTCAAAGGCCGTGGCAGGCCGAAGCGAGCCGTCGAGATGCAGGTGCAGCTCTGCCTTCGGCATGCGTGCGAAGAGCGTGATGGGATCGGACCGTTCTACCGCCACTAACCCGATCGTACGGCAGCGAACCACCACAGAGCGAACCTAGACTCGCCCTCGATGGAAACCCGGTCGAGGCTGGCACAGCTGTCCCTGCTCGTAGTCGTGGCACTGGCCGGCACCAGCCTTGCAGTTGCCGCCGATACCGACCGACCCACACCGCCGATGTCGACGTCCGCCCCAGCCGCGATCTACGTCCCTCGGGTTACGGACCCTCTCCTGGCACCGATAGACGCCGCGGCCGAGGATCTGGCCTGGGCTGCCCGCGATGTTTTGAGCAGTCTCCAGTCGCTCGACGTTGACGCCGCGCGTCAGGCCGTGGCCCGCGGCGATGCCGCGCAGGCGACCCTCACGACCCAGCTCGGGACCCTGGCACCCGACAATCCGGCACGGACGTCGGCGGCCAGCCTGCCGCGCACGTGGCAGATGATCAAGACGCGCGCCTCAATCGTCGCGAACGTTCTGACGGACCTCGAGCGGCACGACACCGCGGTGATACAGGCGACGGGATACGGCCGACAGAAGGGCTGGCCCGACGCCCTCGCGTCGTTGGAGGCGGCCGCAGCTGCCATGGACCGGGCGCGCTCCGATCGCGCCATCCTGGGCCGGGCCGAGCCGATGGGCGCTCTCGACGACCTGATGCTCCGCTACGACACGTACGACACGGCACTGTCCTCGCTCTACAGATACCTGAGCAACGGCCACGGCCAGCACGGCAAGAAGTTCGGGCCACTGCATGACAGCGTCACCGCCGCCCAGGCCGCGCTGCCCGGCGGGTGGGGCGTGTTCTCGACCATCGTGGGCGAGGTGGCCGGCATTGCGCTGACGGCCTCACTTGCCGAGATAAGCCGAGCTCGTGCGGACATCGATGCGTTGCTCAATCCGCCGATCGCGCACGCCCAGTGACGCTCGACGCGTTCACCCTGGCGTTCGCGCTGGTCGGCTCGGCACTTGGCTTCGTCGCCGATGCCATCGCTCATCGCTGGCCCGCGCACGAGGTTGGCTACTCCGCGCGTCCTCGGTTCGACTGGCGGACCTTCCTCCTGGTGGTGGTCGGTGCGTTCACGTTCGGCGTGCTCGGTGGTCGGCTCGGTCACAACGCCAACGCCCTGCTCGTCTACGTCCCGGTATTTGCCGCACTGCTGGTGCTGCTCGCGACCGACCTTGACCAACGCCTGTTGCCCGATCTGGTAACGCTGCCGCTCATCGCCTTCGCGGCGATCGTCCTGCTCCTGGGCCTCTCGCCGGAACTGTCGGGCAAGGACCTCGGGCTGAT
>JBBQEC010000340.1:0-1992 GCA_038320305.1 Candidatus Limnocylindrales bacterium
GGCGTGCCGAACAGGTAGACCGTCTCGAGATACTTCGGCCCGCGCTCGTTGCTCATCACGCGCAGGAATGCTTCGTGCTGCTCGCGGCGCGCCTTCTCTGGGTCGTTGGTGAGGACTATATGCATGAAATTCTCGTGTGCAACGACACAATCCTTGGGGTCGCGACCGTGCTCGCGGTAGTAGTCCTGGAGCTCGCGCCAGTCACGGGCGATCTCTTCGGGAGGACATGTGGGACGCGGAATCCAGCCATCCGTCCGGAGCACGCGTGCCTTGACCGACTCGACGAACCTGGGCAGGTCGGGCGACTTGGGGTCCGCGAGCTGCGACCCGCCACCGATCCAGATCTCCGGCCGCTGCGATGAGCGCGGCTCGATCGACAGGTTGTGGACCGAATAGAAGTCGCCCTGGTAGGTGACGGTCTCGCCTTCGAGAAGCGGGATCATGATGTCGAGCATCTCGTCCGTGCGCCTGCCGCGCTCTGATTTCTTGACCCCAAGGGCGGCGTACTCGAACTCGTTCCAGCCGACGCCCGCGCCCAGGATGACGCGGTTCTCGCTCAGGAACTGGAGCGTGGCCAGCTCCTTGGCGAGCATCACCGGATGGCGCAGCGGCATGATCAGAATCGACGTGCCCAGGCGCACGCGTGACGTAGCGCCGGCCGCAACGGCGAGCGCCTGGAGCGGCTCGAGGAATGAGACCGAGTAGAAGCGCTTGGCCGCGATCAGGTGGTCCGTGACGAAGAGCGAGTCGAAGCCCAGATCCTCCACCGTGCGCGCAAATTCTTTGATGCCGCGCGCCTTTTCCGGTCCGTCGCCCTCCCACACGTAGGAGGGCAAGAACACCCCGAATCGGCCAATCTCGCTCATCTCACTCCCTTCCTATGTTCCGTTGTAGCGGGGCACGCGCTTTTCGCGAAACGCCTGGGCTCCCTCGACCATGTCCTGAGTGCCGAAGACGCGGACAGATGCTTCGACTTCTGCCAGGTGCCCGACTTCGATGCGCCAATCAAGTGCCCGATCGACGAGCCGCTTCACCTCGCGCACGGCAAGCGGCCCGCGCTCTGCGATCTCTTCGCCGATCTGTTGCGCGCGGGCCTCGGCCTGACCGCCGGGCACGACCTCGTTGACGAGCCCGATCCGTTGTGCCTCTGACGCCGAGATGATCCGGCCGGTCAGAAGCAGCTCCTTGGCCCGTGCGATACCTACGATGCGCGGCAGCCGCTGCGTGCCGCCGGTCCCCGGCGTGACCGCGAGGCGAACCTCGGGCAGTCCCAACTGTGCCGTTTCCGATGCCACGCGCAGGTCACAGCACAACGCGAGCTCGAGTCCGCCCCCCAGTGCGTTGCCCTCAATCGCCGCGATCGTCGGCATGGGCAGCTCGGCGAGACGTTGGCCGACGCGAGACTCGCGCTCGAAATGAGCTCGACCGGCGGGACCGCGATGCGCCCCGAAGTCCTTGACATTCGATCCGACTGAGAAGGCGCGATCGCCACTGCTGCTCACGACAACGGCGCGAACGTTGTTCGGTGAGGCCTGCTCGAGGTCAGCCAGAGCGGCATCGAGATCGTCGATGAGCTGAGCCGTGACGATGTTGAGCGGGGGATTGTTCAAGCGCAGCAAGCTGACTGTCCCCAATCGGAGCTCGACGAGGCTCATGCCCTGAAGTCCGCAGCGAGGCCCATGGGTCCGTCCGCGTACACGCGCAAGTCGGTCGTCCCGCAGTCGTCGGCAATCAGTGGCCGGAAGCCCATCTGGGCGATCACGTCGCGCTCGAGATCGATGCCCGGCGCGATCTCGATCAGCGTCACGCCCTCCGGCCGAAGCTCGAATACGGCCCGGTCGGTGATGTAGCGCACATGCTGGCCGCGCTCGCGCGCGAGCTTGCCGTTGAACGAGATCTGCCGCACCTGGGGCACAAACTTGGGCAGGCTGCCTTCGGTGGCGATGCGTACGCCCGACTGATCGATCTGGTGCTCCAGCCCCTGGGCGGTCA
>JBBQEC010000341.1:0-1989 GCA_038320305.1 Candidatus Limnocylindrales bacterium
CCCAACGCGAACGCGCGCGCCCACGGACAACGCCCACAAGATGTTCGACAACCGCCCGTCGGGCAGCCGCCGGATGAAGAGCTCGACTCGCGTTCGGCTGCGGTCGAGGGCCACTATGGAATACGGGCGCTGGACGAGTTCGCCGGCACGCTCGACGCCCAGCGACACGTACTGGCCCGGCTTATAGCCACCCAGCGGCGCATCGAGCACGACAGCGAAGACGCCCAGCGTGGCGGTGACTTCGACGCGCGAGACGAGCGTCGCGTTGACGAGCGCCGGATGCTGCCGCGGCGCAGCGGCCCGTGCCGGCAGAGAGCGCAGCATGGTCATGCCGCAGCTCCCGACAGCACCTCAGCCAGGACATCGCGCGCGGCGCCCGCGTCGCGGAACCAGGCTGCATCGATCCAGGCGTAGTCAGCCCACTTGGCGGGCAGGTCGGCCAACGGATAGATCGCGTTGTTGGGACACACCGACAGGCACGAGCCGCACTCGATGCAGCCGTCCGGGTCAATGTGGAACTTGCGGTCGATGCCCTCTTCGGACGAGATGCAGTCGACCGGGCAGACGGCGACGCACGACTGATCCATGTGGTCGACGCATGGCTCGGCAATTACGTAGGTCATGGCTGGAACTCCTGTGCTACGGAGACCGGTGCGTTGACGCGCGGCGCGGGACGAACCGCGCCGGCGAGGCTCAAAGTGATGCGGTAGACGAGCAGGAAGGCCACGCCGACAGTGGCGATGGTGTAAGCCCAGAAAGCCCAGGCGGCGGGAGAGTCGGTGCCCGACATCAGGCCGTGGGCAGTCGCACCCACAAAGGCCAAAAGCGTCGTGTAGTGGAGCAATCGCCAGGCGCGCTGACCGATCCGGCGGCGCACGCTGAAGGAGACGTAGACCACGATCATCAGGTAGAAGGTGACCTGGCCGATGCCGACCCACTCGGGTCGATACGGCCCGGCGAACGGGATGATCAGCTGGCGCACTGTCTGGGGCACGAAGGTGTCGAGCGCCAGGACTGCGCCGTGCAGCGCGGTCAGGCCGAGGCGATCGCTGACAGGTCCTGGTGGAGCGTGAACGACACCACCCGATGGGCAATCCGGTCGAGGATCCCGGTCGACAGCAATAGCCCGTAAGCAACGGACACGGCGAGCGCCCCGTAAGCAAGGAAACCCAGGAAGCGCGTCGCGTACCACGGCAGGCTGTCCTGGTGTGCCGTCACCCAGTCGAGCGCGAGCCCGGTTGCCTTGGGCGCCGTCGCATAGAGGATCATCGTGAGCGCGAGGCCGAACAAGCCCCAGCGGAGCAGCCGTGTGCGCGGGCTGAGTCCTTCGTACTTCATGCCAGCCATGCCTCGACCCCGGGCAGGCTGACGACGCTGCCGTCTTCGAGGAGGAGGATCGCGGCCAGGGCGGCTGACCGGGCCAGGAAACCCAGCGCTTCGTGCGAGCCCAGGATCACGGCCGACTTGGCGATCATCTCCGCCTCACGGGCGCTGGGCGCGACCACCGTCGCCTGGACGACATCGGTTTGGGCCGGCCGACGGGTGCGCCGATCGATGAGATGGTGGGTCAGCTGACCATCCGCGAGCTGCCAACGATGGACGCTCGTGCCCGACGTCGCGACGCCGTAGCTCGCGGTCCACGAACTGCCGCCGCGCAGTTTGAGCGTGGCCAGCGCTGGCGGCTCGACGCCGTCTGCCTCGAGGCGCGGGTCCGCGATATCGATCAGCCACTCGACGCCGTGGTCGGCGCGCAGCGCGATATCGCCGTCAGCGTCGACGACCACTCCGGGCCAGCGCGCAAGAAGGTCCGCCGCGCGGTCAGCGATCCAACCCTTGGCCGTGCCATCGAGGTCGAGCCGGACTCCGGCATCGCGCTCCACGATCGAGTCGCGCGCGTGACCCAGCAGCTGCCACTGCCAACCATTGGGCAGGGGCGACGGCTCGAGTGCGGTCGCTGACTCGGCCGCGAGCCGCGCGTCGAGCAGGGTC
>JBBQEC010000342.1:0-1960 GCA_038320305.1 Candidatus Limnocylindrales bacterium
AAGAGAAGTTGTGCGAGCGGATAGAACGGAACGTGTTCAACCATGTTCGGTGTCTCCGCCGAGCGTTTCGAGGGCATGGAAGAGCACCGGTTCGAGGGCCGCGAGTGACTCCGTCGCGCCCGACACGGAACCGGGGACGGCGATCACGAGCGTGTCGCCGAGCACGCCGGCCAGCGAGCGCGAAAGGTCCGCCATCGGCGTCTTGGTGCGTCCAAAGGCGCGCATCTGCTCGCCGAAGCCCGCGATCTCGAAGTCGAGCAGCGCGTGCAAAGTCTGCGGGGTGCGGTCGCGCGGGCCCAGGCCCGTGCCACCGGTCGAGACGATCAGGCGGCACGTGCTCGAGGCGTCCGTCATCTCGACGGCGATGCGCTCCATCTCATCCGGGACGACGGCTCGTTCGACTTCGAAGCCAAGCTCCGTCAGCCGAGTGGCGAGCGCATCGCCACTGACGTCATCGCGCGTGCCGGCACTGACGCCGTCACTGACGGTCAAAACCAATGCGTGCATGTGGTGATCGGATTTGGGCATCGTCCGATCCGTGCTCGCTTAGCGCTGGCCGCGCTGCGGGCCGCGCGTGCCTGGCGCGGGCTTGGTCGCCTTGTGGTGGACATCGCTCGTGTCGGCACGATGCCACTCCCCGGACTTGCCACCGGTCTTGTCGAGCAGCCGCAGGTCGCTCACGGCGGCGCTGCGATCGACGCCCTTGACCATGTCGTAGACGGTCAGCGCCGCGATCGCGGCCGCCGTCATTGCCTCCATCTCGACGCCGGTGCCCGCCACGGTCGCGGCACTCGCGCGGATGCGGACGCCGCCAGAGTTGCGCTCCGGTGTGATCTCGACGACGAGGTCCGTGATCGGGATCGGGTGGCACAGCGGGATGAGATCGGAGGTCCTCTTGGCCGCCATGACGCCGGCCATCTCAGCGACGGTCAGGACGTCGCCCTTGGTCATCTGGCCGTCGATGATCGCGCTGATCGTGTCCTGCTCAAGGGTCACGAAGGCCTCTGCCGTGGCTCGGCGGGCGGTGGCCGGCTTGGCAGAGACGTCGACCATGCGCGGCCGGCCACCGCGGCTGACGTGGGTCAGCCGCCGGCGATCCTTGCGCTCCGGCTCGCCACGGCGCGTTGGATCTGTCATCGGATGCGGATCACGTCTACTTGGGCTCCGGCTTCAACTGTGTCCATCGTCTCGGGAATAATCGCGAGTCCGTCGGCGGCCGCAAGTGCCGAAAGCATGTGCGACTCCTGGCCTCCCGCCAGTGTCGCGCGCCACTCGTCTCCGTTGTGCTCGAGATGCACGCGAATGAACGCGCGTCTGCCCAGCGCCGTGTGCACCGAATCCGCGAGCGTGGCGTGGACCATCTCGCGCCCAGTGTCGTCGCCGTATCCCGAGAGGCGCCGGAGGACGGGCCGCACGAAGAGCTCAAATGTGACCAGGCTGCTGACAGGATTTCCGGGCAGGCCGAACAGCAGTGCCTCCGTGGGCTGGCCGGGGCGCGCGGCACGACCAAACGCCAGGGGCTTGCCGGGCTGAACAGCGATGCGCCACAGGTCGATCCGGCCGACCGACTCGAAGGCATCGCGGACGACGTCGTGGGCGCCCACCGACACACCGCCGCTGGCGACGATGACGTCCGCCCACTCCAGCCCTCGTTTCAGAGCGTCCCCGACATCTTCGAAGCGGTCGCGGGCGATCCCCAACGAGCGAGCTTCGGCGCCGGCATCGCGCGCGGCGGCCATCAGGCCGGGCGTGTTGCTGTCCGGGATCTGCGCCTCGCCCAGCGGCGCACCGGCGGGTACGAGCTCGTCGCCCGTGGCAAGAACACAGACGCGCGGCCGCCGATAGACGAGGATCGTGTCATGGCCGCCGGCCGCGGCAACTGCGAGAGCCGCCGGCGTCAGAAGCGCGCCTCGATCGAACAGCCGCTGCCCGACGCGCAGGTCGCTGCCCATCGGCCGAA
>JBBQEC010000343.1:0-1907 GCA_038320305.1 Candidatus Limnocylindrales bacterium
GAGAACGACGCATGCCACGCGTGCGTCTCAGGTGCTCCAACAATTCCTTCTTCAAGGCCCCACGCGCTTGAATGAACAGACTGCGGTAGATGGTCTCGTGTGACACATGAAGGCCCTCATCGCACGGATACGTTTGCCGCAGCCATCCTGCAATCTGCTCCGGTGACCACAGCATTCTTAGCTTGTCGGTCACGATACGCGCCAAGGCCCGGCTCTGAGCCAGCTTGCAAACCTTCGGCCGATACGCTCGCTGCCAAGCCGCGCTGTCGGCCTGAGTCGCTCTATATCCTTCTTGATCGCCGTTGCGCTTGATCTCACGACTGACCGTGGACGGCGCTCGCCCGAGCTTCGCGGCAATTGAACGGATTGAGAGACCCGTCGCGACAGAACGCGAAATCTCCTCTCGTTCAGCCAACGTCAGCGCCAATCTTGAGCGATGTCGTTCGGGTGGGCGGATGCCGCCCGTCCGAGCCAGGATGCCTCTGACCGAACCCGCCGCCCGGTGAAACAGCTTAGCAATCTGATGGAGAGTCCAGCCCGCCTTCCAGCGCTCCCACATCAATGCCTTCTGGCTGTCGGTGTAGTAGGTTCGGGTCCGGTACTTCATTTCCAACACTCCTTCTGCCTACGCAGTTTTAGTGTGTTGCATCGACCGGTTGAATCCGCCGTCGGTAGCGCCAGTTCGTGGGCGTCGCGTCGCAGCCTCTCAATCGGCACTTGTGCTCGAACGTCAGACATCCGATTGCACCTGCAGCGCGTGACGACAAAGACGCGATCGTCGGCTTTCGAGTGCAGCCGCCATCGACGCTCGAGCCGACCGTCCTGAGCCTTTTTGATCAGTCAGTGCGACTGCCCGCGTCTGTCGGAAAGCCTCATTGACGAGGCCTGGGTCGACGTCGCAGACGAATGATCCATGCGTCCCGACGGAACGAACGACCTGCTTGTCTCGCTCGCGTCACATGCTCTCCGCGTACAGCTCCCTTCCGATCAGCATCGCCTCGCCCGCCATCCAGGTCGCCTTCTCGGCCGAGTAGAGGATCGCGCCGGCGGCGTCTTTCCTCAGCGTGCGCGAATGGTCGCCGCGGTCGAGAGGCCCTCGGTCCCCTTCTCGATGACGAACGCGGTGATCCCGCTCGGTCCGGCGTGGACGTCGGTCTTCGCGTAGACGATCAGCACGTCGGCGTCGCCGCCGTTGGTGATCCACATCTTCGAGCCGTTCAGGACGTGGCGGTCGCGCGACCCGGCCGGCGCGCGGTCAGCGAAAGCCCATTCGCCCGCCTTCGAGTGAGCAGTACTCGGGCGTGCCGCCGGTAGAGGTCACGCCGCCCGACGGATCCAGGTAGAAGGTGGTGGCACCAGGCACGACGAGCGCACCCGACATCGGCACCGTCTGGTTCGGACTCGCGACCGTCACGGCGGCAATGTCGGTCGACGCGAAGAAATAGACGGTGTCGCCCGACGGCACCGCATCGGTGCCGTGGGCCGTGATCGAAGCGCCCGCCAGATCTTTGTAGTCGGTGTCGGGTTGGCGGTACAGGTCTTTCGTCAACTCGACGCCATGCGTGCACGGCGGGGCGGGCGCAGCGTCGTCCGGTGTGATCTTTACCAAGTCGGATGCCTTGATGATCAGGCATCGGTAGGTGCCAGCGGGCGGCGAGCTGCGGAACAGCACGGGGCTGTCGGCCAGGTTGAGCTCGACCCCCGCGGCTCCGTTGTCGGCGATCAGGATGGCGCTCGTGCAATCGGCGTTCGGGCTGGCATGGAGCGTGTAGAAGCGCATCTTCAGGGCCGTCGCGCCGCCAGCCATCGCCTGCGCGCGTGCGGTGGGCACGAGGGCCGCCAGGATGCGCTCGTACAAGGGCCGGACGCGAGCGATTTTCACGCTCGACATCGACCCCATCACGGTC
>JBBQEC010000344.1:0-1882 GCA_038320305.1 Candidatus Limnocylindrales bacterium
CACCATGAGCAGCCCGAGCCCCGCCGCCGCCACTGGGGTGAGCCAGGGCGCCACACCGGTGGCCTGGGGGAGGATCACGCCAACGGCTCCGGCAAGCTCCACCACGCCGAGCGTTTTGAACAACCACGTGGGCATGTGGAGGGCGTACGTGGTCATGGGTGGGCGAGTAGCGGCGTAGACCTCGCGGCTGTCTTTCAACTTGGTGACCCCGGCTCCGACGAATGCCAGCGCGAGCAATACCTGGGCGATCCACAGTGCTGCGTTCATGACAGTGCTGCGTTCATGACAGTGCCATGGTCATGGCCGGGCCCCTTCCTGGTGGGTGAGTGCTGCCTGTGCGAAGTCATGCAGGTCGTTGGCGAAGCGCTCGACGCGCGCGGCGGACCACGGCGTGAGCACGTCCGCGAGTCGGGCGCGGCGATAATCCCGGGCACGTGCGGCCAGCGCTTGGCCGGCGTCCGTGAGTGCGATGACGACTCGCCGCGAGTCCTCCGTGGACCGATGCCGCGCGACCATCCCAGCCGCCGAGGCTCGCTCGACCAGGCGCGACGCGGTGGACGGGGCCACTGATAGGCGACCAGCGATGCCACCCACTGTGGCGGGCTCGCCGCTCGCCGCCAGTTGTTCGACTGCGTCGACCACGAGCACGGTGGACATCTCGATGCTCTCGAGAGGGCCCGGGTCGCGGTCCCCGGCGGGCGCCTGCGCGAATCTCCGCAGCCGTAGCAGGGCCTCGTCGAGTGTGGACAAGGGGTCGTTAGCGTGAGTCATAGTACATGTACTATACAGGTAAACGATTCCAAAGGAGCATCATGGGACACCCCGTGCTTATCACCGGCGCCACCGGAACCATCGGCGCGCTCGTCGTCGAGGGACTGCGCGGCGCCGGCGTGCCGGTGCGCGTGGCGACACGGCACCCAGGGTCGACGCCAGCGTCGGCGGTCGACGCTGTGGGTGTCGACACTGTGCGCTTCGACACCGTGCGCTTCGACACCGTGCGCTTTGACTTCACCGATCCCGACACCTGGGCCGCGGCCTTCGACGGCGTGAAGACCGCGTTCATCGTGCGGCCGCCGCAAGTGTCGAACGTAGGGCGCGACATGATTCCCGCGCTGGAGGCCGCGCGCGATGCGGGGGTGCAGCACATGGTGCTGCTGTCGCTGCAGGGGGTGGAGGGAACGCCGTTCGTGCCCCACGCCAAGCTCGAGGCGTGGATACGAGAGGCTGGCATCGACTGGACCTTCGTGCGCCCGTCGTTCTTCATGGAGAACCTCACCGGCGTGCACGCGTCCGACGTGCGCGACCGCGACCGCATCGTCGTGCCGGCGGGCCGTGGGCGCACCAGCTTCGTCGCGGCAGCCGACGTTGCCGCCGTGGCGGTCGCCGCGCTGGCCAACCCCGAGGCGCACCGGGATCGTGCCTGGACGCCCACCGGCCCAGAGGCGCTCACCTACGCCGAGGTCGCGGGGGCGCTCTCCGCGGCACTGGGCCGCGACATCACCTACGCCCGACCCGGCGCCTGGCGGTATGCGGCGCATGCGCGCCGCGTGCTGGGCCTCCCGTGGGCGATGGTCGGCGTCACGACCGCGCTGTACACCGTGGCGCGGTGGGGGCGGGCCGCCGGCCTCACGGACGACGTGACGGAGGTCACCGGCGTCGCGCCTACCACCTTTGCGCAGTGGGCCGTCGCGCATGCCGCGGTCTGGCAGCGGGAGCCCACCTCCCCCTGATGGCCGCGCCGCCCTAGGTGCGTTGGCAGGGGTCCGGGGTGCGGTCTCGTACTGAAAGGTCCGGAGCGGCTGGGTCCTTTGTCCGGTGTGGACTCGCGGGTTGTAGGAAACCTCCAATGCATTGGCTCTCGGTTTGGTGCCCTGGAGGCATC
>JBBQEC010000345.1:0-1873 GCA_038320305.1 Candidatus Limnocylindrales bacterium
TCGGCATCGGCGCACCGTGAATCGACCTCAGATCTGGCACCGGCACAAGGGCCGGAGAGAGGTAGCGTTGTTGGCATTCTCACGACGGACATCGGCTCGCAGTGTGCCCGAGGCGGGGCCGAGGCGTCTACGGAACGATCGGGTAAGGAGTACTTGTCGAGCGGCAGACAATCGCCGCGTGTCAGACTCGGCCTCCGATGCTACGATCGGCGTGGTGGCAACCGAGCACAGTCTGCCTCGAAAGGTCTGATTTTCTTGGCCATCGATCCCAACCAGGAGTTCCTGGTTCAGCCTGTCGACGCCTCCTGGCTGCAGTGCAATATTGAGTGCCAGGAAGCGTGCCCCGTTGGCACGAACTGTCGTGGGTACCTGAACCTCGCCGCTGAAGGCCGATTTGAAGAGGGCTACATCCTTGCCCGCGAGCCGAATCCGGTCGCGGCGATGTGTGCCTACGTCTGCTCGGCCCCATGCGAGCGCGCCTGTCGCCGCGGCGACATTGATCGGCCCCTGGCGATCCGGGCCATGAAGCGCTTCCTGACCGAATGGCACCAGGCCTCCGGAATCCCTGACGACATGCCCGAGATCACGCCGCGCGACACCAAGGTCGCGGTCGTCGGCGCCGGGCCGGCGGGCATCTCCGTCGCGCGCGAGCTGGCTGTCGCCGGTCATCAGGTCACGGTCTTCGATGAGCTGCCCTACGGCGGCGGCACGATGCTCATCGGCGTCCCTGCCTTCCGACTGCCGCGCGAAGCGATCGAGATGGACCTCAAGCTCGTCGAGCGGCTCGGCGTCCGTTTCCGCTACGGCGTCCGCATCGGGACCGACATCAAGTTCGAAGAGCTGATGGAGCAGTACGACGCGGTCGCGATCTGCGCCGGCGCGATGAACGCAGTGGCGCTGGACGTGCCCGGCGGCGATCTCGCGGGCATCCAGTACGGCGTCGACTACATGAAGAAGGCCAATCTGGGCGAGCCCATGGAGGTCGGCAACAACGTCGTCATCATCGGCGGTGGCTACACCGCGATGGACTGCTCGCGCACCTCCCTGCGCTACGGCGCTGAGAACGTCACGATCGCGTACCGACGCACACGCTCGGAGCTCGTCGTCGACGAGGAGGAGCTGGGCGAGACCGAGCGCGAAGGCGTGCGCATGGAATTCCTGGTCAGCCCGGTCGAGGTAATCGGCGACGAGAGCGGCCGCGTGCGTGCCGTCAAGTTCGTCCGCAACCGCCTCGGCGAGCCGGATGCCACCGGCCGTCGGGCGCCGGTGCCCATAGACGGCAGCGACTTCGAGATCGTCGCCGACACGGTCATCCCGGCCGTCAGCCAGGCCGCTGACAACACGTTCCTGCCCGTCGAGTCGAGCTTCGAGATCAACCGCGGGCGAGTCCGCGTCGACCCCGGCACGTATGCAACCAATGTCCGCGGCATCTTCGCCTGCGGCGACTTCGTGACCGGGCCAACGACGCTGATCGAGGCTGCCGGGCACGGCAAGAAGTGCGCCTATGCGATCGACCGCTACCTGTCCGGCCGGCGCGAGGTCGATGTCGACGCGAGCGTGCGCATCGTCAGCTCGTGGCGCCATGAGATGCCCGAGTACTACGACGTGCTGGCGCGCGTCCACGTGCCCATGGCGCCCGTGGCCGCCCGCTTCCCCTCCACGGACCCGAAGGTCAACTTCACCACGCCCGTGGAGCGCGGCTACAGCACGCCGCAGGCGATCACTGAAGGCACCCGCTGTCTGATGTGCAACTACAACATCTGGTTCGACGGCTTCCGCTGCGTCCTGTGCGGCGCTTGCGCGGATGTCTGCCCGGAGGGCGTCATCCACATGATCGACGTCAATCAGATGAAGTCGGAAGGGGCTCTGCCCG
>JBBQEC010000346.1:0-1837 GCA_038320305.1 Candidatus Limnocylindrales bacterium
TGGTGTCACTCGCGTTGTGGGGGTCGCCGGAGCGGTAGGTCGTTGAGGTCGACCGGTTGTCGGCGGGTTGCGCAGCGGCCGGTCCAGCACTGAAAGACGGGCTGCAGTAGCAGCACCGTCTGGGGCAGTGTCAGCCCGGCCGCTGGTGATTTGGGTCGGCCCGTTCCAGGGTCAGGAAGCCGTGGGCGGCGGTGACCAGGGTGCAGTGGTGATGGAAGCCGAGGTAGCTGCGGCCCTCGTAGTGGTCAAGGCCGAGCTCGCCCTTGAGCTGCTTGTAGTCCAGTTCGATCATCCAGCGCAGTCGGGCCAGGCGCGCGAGGCGCTCGGGCTCGGTGGCGGCCGGCAGGTTGCTGATCCAGTAGTCGGTCGGCTCGTCGCGGCCTTCGGGCGATTCGACGATCAGCCATTCCTCGCGCGGCGCTTGGCGGTCGCGGGTGACCGGGTGCGCGGCGATCACGCGCACGAACGCGAAGCGCGAGACCAGCTGCCGGCCATCGATGTCACGGAAGGCAACGGCCTGGAATGCGTCGCGGTCAAGGCCGGTGACGAGCTGCGCGATCGACTGCGGTTCGCTTTCGGTCCGAAGGGCGCTGGGCGCGGGGCCACGCGATCCGGGCTTGCGCGGCGGGACCGCGAAGACCGTGCCGGGCTCAAAGACGTCGCATTCCGGGCCGACGGACAGCACGTAGTCGATGCCGTCGTCGTGCAGGCGCGTGCGCAGCTTGGCGTCGTTGCCGTAGGCCTGATCGCCGAGCACCGGCGCGCGCCGGAACTTCCAGCCCGCCGCCCGCGCGACCAGATCGCCGCCCAACGCCGGCTTGGTCTGAAACTCGACGTTCTCAGGGATCTTGGTCTCGCGCCGGCGCACCGGGTCCTGACACCAGTCCTCGGGCAGATAGAGGCGAAACCCCAGCGAGACCGTGCCCTTCTGACCGACGGCGTGCAGCGAGACCGTGATCTGGCAGTTGCCGATCTTCCCCAGCGTCCCGGAGTACTGGCGCTTGACGCCCGGCGAGTGCTTGCCGTCCTTGGGGACCCCGGTGTCGTCGAGCACCCACGCCGCAGCCTCGATCACCGCGCACACCCGCTCGGCGACCGCCCGGTCGACGACCCCAGAGTCCCACGGACTGTCGGCCAGGAAGTGCTGAAGCGCCTCGTACTCGACCGCCCCGCCACCCAGACGCGCGACCATCGGCTCCAACGACTTGCGCGCCCCCGGCCTCCATCAACCCCCGCGCGTACAGCTCGGCGTTGCGGCGCTGCTCAGACCGCACCAGCCCCGACGCGACATCGGCGAAGTACGCCGCCAGACGGTCCTTGACCTCCGGCGCGACCCCGACCAGCTCATCCTCGATCCCGATCTCCATCACGCCGGCGGCAACCATGACAGCCCGATTCGCGCCAGCGCTACATAACCCTTCCCACACCTACCAGAGCACTACTAGTGTTGTGATTCAGAAGTTCGGGTGCAGCTGGGGGATGGCGGGGCGCGTCTCCCGGTGACCGCGATTCGCTGTCGTACTGGTGGTCCGGCCGCGAATCGCGGGTGGCGGGAGACGTGTTTCCGGCGCCTCCAGGTGCCCTCGAACTTCTGACTCACGACACTAGACGTCGAAGCCCGCCTGCTTGAGCGTCATCGCGAAGTTCTGCCAGTCCGATTGGAAATCGGTCAGCACGACCGGGTGACCGGCCCCGTCGGCGGCGGGCGAGTGCGCGGCGCCGTCGACGGGCGAGCGGGCGAAGCGACTGGCCCGCGCCGCCTCGCGCCACTCGCCCATGAGGCGGCGCGCGGTGCGCGGGTCGTCGACGTCGTCGCGCGGTGTGTCGAGCAGCACCG
>JBBQEC010000347.1:0-1790 GCA_038320305.1 Candidatus Limnocylindrales bacterium
CGGGCTGGCCGGCGATCTTGGCATCGATGACCGCCAGCAGTGCCGCCCGGTACTCGTCCTTGTACTCGTCGGCCTCGAACTCGCCGGTCATTGCCTGCACGAGCTGGAGGGCCATCTGCTTCTCGGCTGGCTTGAAGTCAAAGTCCTCCTGGGGCAGGTCAAGCTCAGCGGTGGATCGGATCTCGTCCGGCCAGTAGAGCGTCGAGAGGAGCATCGTGTTGGCGTACGGGTTGATCGACGCCAGCGCCTCGCGGTCCTTGAGAACGATCTTGCAGATCGCGGAGAGGCCCTCGTCGGCGAGCACCGACTTGAGCAGGTAAAACGCCTTGCGCCCAATCGGCTCCGGCTCCAGGTAGTACGCCTGCTTGACGAAGGTCAGCTCCTGCGCGTCGCGCTGGGCCTCGACGAACAGCCCGATCTCGATCGAACGCACTGTCTTGAGCGGAACGCTCTCGAAATCGGCCTCACCGATGACGATGTACTGGCCCTTGCTGTATTCGAAGCCGCGCACAGTGTCCGAGCGTGGAATCTCGCCGTGCTCAGGGCAGTACGTCCGCATCTGGATGCGGTTGAGGCACGTCTTGTGAAGCAGGTTGAAGGAAAGGCCGGCGCGGGCCTCCGTCGCCAGGTACAGCTTCACGGGTACGGTCACGAGGCCGAACTGGATCGCGCCGCGCCACATCGAGCGTGGCATCAGTTATCTCCTTTTGTGCGGTGCTCGTCCCCGCGCGCGTCCATGTCAATCCGCGCGGAGGAAGTTTACGCCCTGGAATCGGCGTGTTGACACTGGCTCCTACGATCGCTGCACATAAGCCTCCGATACGTCGCATTGGGCGACTGGTCGATCTCATCGCACCGGTCGCGCTCGAGGCCCTTGGCTGAACAGCGAATAATCTTCCTGCATGGCATCACTTGAAAAGAAGTCGCTCGCGACACCGGACCGTGAGCTCAGCTACGACAAGACCCACGGCGCCATCGTCGACCTCGAAGGCATGACCGTGGGCCGCTACACGTATGGACCCGGCTGGCGCTGGATCGACATACTTGGGCCCGCTGCGGGCACGGACACGTGCCTGGTCGAGCACTTTGGGTTCGCCCTGAGCGGCAGTCTGCGAGTTCGCCACGAGGACGGGACCGAGACCCAGGTGAAGGCCGGCGACGTCTATCACATCAGCCCTCGCCATCTGGGCGAGGTCGTGGGTGACGAGGCCTTCGAGACGATCGAGTTCCTTCGGCCCTCGCTCGACGGGACTAAGCCAGGAAGTGCGCTCGGCTGAGCGGCAGCTCCCCGGCGGGCGCGACTGCCAGGATCTGGCCGTCGAGCGTGACGGTGCCGTCGAGCGGATCGACCGCAACCGGCACTGTCGCCCTGTTCAGATGAAGGTTTGAACGGGTGAGGCCGCGCGTGTTCTTGACGGTTACGTGGGCGCGCCGACTGCCGAGCTTCTCTGCGAACGCCCGTGCGTCCAGCGAACTGGAGACGAACGTCACCGACACGGACGCTGGAGCCAATCCCTTGCCGCCCCAGCCTGCGCGATACCTGCGCGGCTCCGACCACTCGACTGTCGCGTTGCCATCGCCATAGGCGCCCCATGCGGGAAAGCCCGACTTGAAGACGAACTCCGGCTTGACGCCCAGCCATGCAGGCTTCCAGAGCACGATGTCCGCGAGTCGGCCGGGTTGCAGCGAACCGACGTGGTCGGATACGCCGTGCGTGATCGCAGGTTCGATCGTGCATTTGGCGAGGTAGCGCAATACGCGCTGGTTGTCGGTGCCCTCGTCGTCTCCCG
>JBBQEC010000348.1:0-1765 GCA_038320305.1 Candidatus Limnocylindrales bacterium
GAGGAACAGCTTTTGGGTTCCTAAGCGGCTACTGGTTGGTCGCGCGCCAGGCATCGACAGGAATGTCCGAGGCCTTGAGCCATCGAGCCCGCCTCCGATGCCAGCGCCTTCTCGACAGCGTGTGCATACCGACCACGCAGATCGGCTTCCGGTAGGTACCGCGAGTTCTCCCACGCCACTGCCAATTACGCAATTGCTCTATTGCGTAATTATGGTTAGGGTGTCCTAAGTCCGGGCGCTCACGCCCACCGACCCCGACTCGAAGGGAACCTCATGCTCTCCTTGCGCTCGGCCGCGTTCGCGGCCGCAGCGGCGGCCATTCTCGCTACGCCCGCTTGCTCCACTCCCGCTGGCAGCCCAGCCAGCAGCCCAGCCGGCAGCCCAGTCGCCCCGAGCACGGCGCCCGCCTCGGACGGAGTATTCACGCTCTACGCCGGCCGCGGCGAAGATCTCATCGCGCCACTCATCGCCGATTTTGAGGCCACCACAGGGATTGAGGTCGAGGTGCGATACGCGGGTTCCACCGAGCTCTCCGCACTACTCCTCGAAGAGGGCTCCGCGACGCCCGCCGACGTTTTCCTGTCCCAGGACGCCGGCGCGCTCGGTGCGGTGTCGAAGACCGGTGCGTTCGCGCCGCTTCCCGCAGCCATCACCGACCTCGTTCCCGCCGGGTTCACGTCTGCGGACGGGTCCTGGGTTGGAGTCACCGGGCGCGCCCGCGTGATCGTGTACGACGGTGACCAGCTCCAGGCCGATGACGTCCCGGAATCGGTGCGCGGCCTCACCGACCCACAGTGGAAGGGCCGCGTTGGCATCGCGCCCACCAACGCCTCTTTTCAGTCCTTCGTGACCGCCATGCGCTTGCTCGAGGGCGAAGACGCCACACGCCAGTGGCTTGAGGGGATGGTCGCCAACGACGTCAAGATTTACGGCAAGAACTCGGCCATCCTGGACGCCGCCAACACCGGAGAGATTCAGCTCGGCCTGATCAATCACTACTACTGGTATGAGCTCAGCAACGAGGTGGGCATGGATAACATGCGCGCGCAAATCTCGTTCCCTGCCGCAGGCGATCCGGGCTCGATCGTGAACGTCACCGGCGCGGGGCTCCTAGCCGGCGCGGCTCGCGACGCCGATGCGCTCGCGTTCATCGAGTACCTCGTGTCAATCGACGGCCAGCGGTACTTCGTGGAGAACACCTACGAGTATCCGCTTGTCAGCGGGGTCAACGCCCCCGCAGGGTTGCCGTCGCTCGCGGACCTCACCAACGCCAAGCTAGACCTCGGCGACCTCGATTCGCTCGCGGAGACCACCGCGCTGCTCGCCGAGGTAGGACTGCTTTAGCCACACCATGACACTGACGCGCACCGACGCGGGGGGCCAGGCTAGTCTCGCCCCCCGCGTTCGTGTGCCCGCGATCAGAGGTCGCACACTCATTGCGGCGAGCGCAGTCATCGCGGCGCTGCTCGCGGCGATTCCGCTTGCTTACTTGGTGGTGCGCGTCGCGGAGGCGGACCGGAGCGCAGTCGCCGATGCGATGTGGCGGCCGCGCACTCTCGAATTGCTCCTCAACACAAGCGGTTTAGTGCTGGCCGTCTCCGCGACGTGCCTGCTGATCGGGGTCTCGGGTCCGGAGACGACCAGCTTGCCGAGCGTGCTAACGTCGCCGATCGAGACGCCCTCGCGGACCGCCCAGTACTCGGCCACGGCATCGCCGTAATGCCACGGTCGCCACCAGCCGCCGAACCGATCCATCCGCGCGCCG
>JBBQEC010000349.1:0-1701 GCA_038320305.1 Candidatus Limnocylindrales bacterium
GGTCGCGTCAAGCCCGGTGACCGGCTGCTGATGGCGGCGTTCGGCGCCGGATACACCGCGGGCGCGGCGGTGCTCGAATGGACGGCCGATCCGGCGCGCGCCTTCCTGGCGCCGGGCTCGCAAACGCGACTGGGCAAGCCCCAGACGCGGCTCGCCGCGGCGGCCGCGGGCTGATGTTCGATCTGACCGGCAAGGCGGCACTGGTCACCGGCGGGTCGCGCGGCCTGGGGCGGGCGATCGCCCTCGCCTTCGCCGCACAGGGCGCCGACCTCGCGATCAACTTCCGCGGCAATGCATCGGCCGCCGAGGAGGTTGCCGCGGCAGCCCGCCAGCTGGGGCGCCGCGCGATCACCATCCAGGGCGACACCTCGGCGGGCCGTGAGGCCTGCGAGGCGATCGTTCGCGCGGGGCTCGGCGAGCTCGGTCGCGTCGACATCCTGGTGAACAACGCCGGCATCACCCGCGACGACCTGCTGATGCGCATGTCCGCCGAAGCCTGGGACGAGGTCATCGCCACCAACCTGTCCGGCCCGTTCTGGATGACGCGCGCCATCGCTCGACCGATGATGAAGGCGAGATCCGGTCGCATCATCAACATGAGCTCCGCGGCGGGGCGCATGGGGAATCCCGGCCAGGCGAACTATGCCGCCGCCAAGGCGGGGCTCATCGGCCTGACCAAGACGACCGCTCGCGAGCTGGCATCGCGCGGCATCACCTGCAACGCGCTGGCACCGGGGCTGATCACGACCGACCTGACCGCGGACCTGCCTACTGCCGCGACGGAGGCGCTGACCGCCATGACGCCGCTCGGGTACGTCGGCTCGGTCGACGACGTGGCCGCCGCGGCCGTCTACTTCGCCTCCGACGAGGCACGTTACGTCACCGGCCAGGTGCTCGGCATCGACGGCGGCATCGTCATGGGTTCGTGAGTGGCACCCGGTCGTAAGCTGGCCGGTCGGCGGATGTATTTGGCTGCCCCGCGCGGCGTAGCGCGCTGGTACGAGCATCGCGCACGCGTCGCTGTTTAGGGCGTTGATCCAGCAGGTATCGCCCAGGATGCCGTTGGGTGGCGTGCCAGCTCCATCCGCTGTCCGCGATTCCCCGGTGGATGGGTCGACCACGATCACTCGATGGTCAGCGTGGGGAAGGTGGCGCGAGAGTTGCGCCGGCCCTTGTCAAGCGTGCGTGGTGCGTGGCGCAGCCTCGCGTACCCACGAACCTCGAGCACGCCTCCAATCACCGACTTGCCGGCCGTGCAGGTAACGGCCAACTTCGCGCCGAAATGAGGCCGCCAGTGACCGTGGTTTGCACGGCTGGTAACAGGCGGCCAACCAGCGCGTCTTCCGTGCCGTTACTTGCGCCACCAGCAAAAGGGCACGTAGACAGAAGGCGCAGCAGCAAACGCGCACGAGCGCCGGGAGCTCCCCACGACCCCGCCCATGCATCGCCTGGCCGCCCCTGCGGACTCCGGCAGGCCACTTGCTGGACAATGGGAGGCAACCCCAGTGCATCGGACCAAACGAAGGAGACCTGCATGCTGACGCTGCGCTCAATCCTGCGCCCGACCCGCGTGGTCGACGCTCACTGCGACATCCCGTGTGGCATCTACGACCCCGCCCAGGCGCGGATCGAGGCCGAATCGGTGTACAACATCATCAAGAAGTACAACGCCAGCGATGACGAGGTCTTCCGCACGCGCTG
>JBBQEC010000350.1:0-1699 GCA_038320305.1 Candidatus Limnocylindrales bacterium
CCGCCTTCCTCACCCGCTACAACACCACCAGACCGCACAAGTCCCTCGGCGGCATCCCACCCGCCCAACGACTTGCCGACCGGAACAACGCCACTGCCTCCAACACCTAGACCCTATGGCCCGTAGTCCGTCGCGGGTTGACGGTCGGGTGTAGTTGGCCGGACGCTCCTCGCGGGGGTTTGTCTGACCGGAGGAACCGCCTCTGGCTGACCCCAGATCTGTGAGGAGGTCCGGCCATGTCCGGAACGATGACGTGGGTGGGTTTGGATGTCCATGCGCGTTCGACGCATGCGGCGGCTATCGACTCGATGACCGGCGAGCTTTCGCGGTTGCGATTCGGGCCGGGGGTCGAGGCGCCGGTGGCGTGGCTGGCCGAGTTGCCGGGGCCGGTGAGGGCGTGTTATGAGGCGGGCCCGACCGGGTTCGGCCTCTATCGCGCGGCGGTTGCGGCGGGGGTCGGGATGCAGGTCATCGCGCCGGGCAAGACGCCGCGCGGGCCGAGCGACCGCGTGAAGACCGATCGCAAGGACGCCGAGTTGCTCGCGCGGTTGCTGCTGGCCGGCGGCTTGACGCGGGTTGTCGTCCCGCCGCCGGAGGTCGAGGCGGCCCGGGAGATGACCAGGGCGCATGACGCGTGCCGGCGCGATCTGATGAACGCCCGCCATCGCGTGAGCAAGATGCTGCTCAGACATGGCCGCGTCTACCCGAAGCCGACGACGTGGACGGCTGAGCACCGCCGCTGGCTCTCAAAGCAGCAGTTCGCCGAGCCGGCCAGCGACCTGGTGTTCGCCGACCTGATCGCCAGCGTCGATGGGCTGACGGCGCGCAAGCAGGCGATCGCCTTGGCGCTGTCGCAGGTCGCGACCGACGAGCGGTGGTGGCCGACCGTCGCCAGACTCCGCGCGTTTCGCGGCGTCGACACGCTGACGGCGCTGTCGATCCATCTCGAGCTCGGCGGCGACTGGCAGCGCTTTGAGCGGGCGTCGTCGCTGTCGGCGTGGCTGGGGCTGACGCCGTCGCTTTCGCAGTCGGGCGAGTCCTCGCGGCAGGGCTCGATCACCAAGACCGGCTCGATGCTCGCCCGCCGGCTGCTGGTCGAGTCCGCCTGGCACTATGGCCGCCCACCACGGCTCGGCGCGACGCTCGCCAACCGCCAGGCCGGTCAGCCCGATCACATCCTGGCGATCAGCAACAACGCCCAGCAACGCCTCTACAAGGTCAACCGCCAGATGAAGGCGCGCGGCAAACCCCATAACGTCGTCGTCGTCGCCTGCGCACGGCAGCTGGCCGGGTTCCTCTGGGCCGCCGCGACCGCCGACTGACGCGCGGCTGACAGCCCCACAGGTCGGTGGGCCGGGGCGCCGGGCCATCAGCGGCCGGCACGCGCGAATCAGCTATGAGCACCGCTCCCGGGCGGCACGCTCGTTCCTAGACCGCACAAGCCGGCAGCACGAAACCGGGCCCTGAGGTAGCCAACCCTCGCATTTCAGACTGGCAACGCCGACACCGAGCCCGGCGTCCCGGCCCACCGACCAAACACCTTCCCGACGGCCGCCAAGCCGACGCGATCACCCACGCCCACTTGACAAACCGACGGCCATATCAGGTGAACTTGCGGTAGTTCCTGGTCTCGCTCAACGCGGACTCCTTCGCGTGTCGAGCGGCCCAGCCTCTGAGCGACCCCGGACCGAGAAGCCGG
>JBBQEC010000351.1:0-1682 GCA_038320305.1 Candidatus Limnocylindrales bacterium
CCACCTCGCCGAAGCGCCGCTGGAAGACCTGTTCCTAGATCATCGCCAGCAGGTCCTCGGGCTCCTCGGTTGGCGCGATCTCGAGGTCGGAGAAGCGCGTGATGCGGAACGCGTGGTGGCCGACGATCTGCATGCCGGGAAAGAGCTGGCCGAGGTGCGCGCCGATGAGGTTCTCGAGCGGCACGTATTGCAGCGGCCGCACCGGCACCCAGCGCGGCAGCGATTTGGGCACCTTGACGCGCGCGAAGTGGTCGTCGCCGCCGTCCACGTCGCGCAGCGCCACGGCCAGCGAGAGCGACAGGTTGGAGATGTACGGAAACGGGTGCCCCGGGTCGACGGCGAGCGGCGTCAGCACGGGGAAGACCTGCGAGTCGAAGAAGGCGTCGATGGACGCGCGTTCGCTCGCGTCGAGCTCTTCCATGCGCAGCAGCCGGACGCCGTGCGCCTGCAGCGCGGGCAGGATGTCCTCGTGCAGGATGCGTTCCTGCCGGGCCAGCAGGCCGCGCACGGTCTCGTCAATGCGGTCGAGCAGATCGGCCGGGGCAAGGCCGTCGGGCCCCGCGCGCGTGACCCCCGCGGCGAGCTGCCGCCGCAGGCCCGCCACGCGGACCATGTAGAACTCGTCGAGGTTCGAGCCGAAAATCGCGAGGAACTTGAGCCGCTCGAGCAGCGGCGTGCGCGCATCGGCGGCCTCGTGCAGCACGCGCGCGTTGAAGGCGAGCCAGGACAGCTCGCGGTTCAGCGTGCGCGGCGGGGACGACATGGCTCCGACCTCGGGGTCCGGCAATCAGACGCGGGCGAAGTGGATGACCAGATAGCTGACCGCCGCGACGAACGCCGCCATGGGGATGGTCAGCACCCACGCCCACATCATCTGCCCCGCCACGCCCCACCGCACCGCCGACAACCGCGTGGTCGACCCGACTCCGACGATCGCGCCGCTGATGGTGTGGGTGGTGCTCACCGGGATGCCGAGCCCCGTGGCCAGCAGGATCGAGATCGCGCCGGCCGTCTCGGCGCAGAAGCCGCCCACCGGGCGCAGCTTGGTTACGCGCGATCCCATCGTGTGGATGATCCGCCAGCCGCCCAGCAGCGTGCCCATGCCGATGGCGAAGTGCGCCCCCACCTTCACCCACCACGGAATGTGCGAGGGGTCGCTCACGTGCAGGAACGAGTAGGCGCCGCCAAGCTGCCCCACCGCCACCTGGCTCGCCAGCAGCAGGCTCATGATGATGCCCATCGTCTTCTGCGCATCGTTGGCGCCGTGCGACAGCGAGAAGAGCGCCGAGCTCATCAGCTGCAGCACGCGGAACAGGCGGTCGACCTTTGCCGGACGCGCGTTCCGGAAGATCCAGTACGTGGCCGTCATCAGCCCGAGTCCCAGGATCAGGCCGATCATCGGCGAGAGCACGATGAAGAGCATCGTCTTCATCCAGCCAGAGAGAATGATGGCGGCGAAACCCGCCTTCGCCACGGCCGCGCCGGCGTACCCGCCGAGCAGCGCGTGCGAGGAACTCGAGGGAATGCCGTACCACCACGTCACCAGGTTCCACGTGATCGCGCCGAGCAGCCCCGCCAGGATCACGTCGGGATTCACGATGCTGATGTCGATCATCCCGGAGCCGATGGTCTTGGCCACCTTGGTGCCGAAAACGAAGAGCGCCACGAAATTGAAGAACGCC
>JBBQEC010000352.1:0-1664 GCA_038320305.1 Candidatus Limnocylindrales bacterium
GCCTCGACCTCGACCTTTGTGCCTACCCACATCGAGTCGATCGCGGCCTGGTCGGCGGGCCGACGAAGAGTGCGTAGATCGAGCCCAATGTTGGACACCGCCATGGACAGTTCGCGCAGCGGCGCCGCATGTCCGTCGACCCAGCTGTCGCGGCCGTCAAAGCGATAGCCCATCGCCGCCAGGTTGGCCGCGACCAAACGGCCGTCACTGAGCGAGAATTGGCCCCAGTAGGGGTGATGGTCGGGGAAGCGGAAGGCCTGCCCCTCGAGCGCTCGTGCGGCGATGGCCTCACGCAGCTCGAGCAGCAACAGTTGAAGACGGCCGGCCTCGACGCCGGTCTCCTCGGCCAGGCGAAGAGCGAGCGTCAGCAGAGTCGCGCGATCGCCACGCAGGACGAGTGTGATCGGCGCTGCGCCGCGTCGAGCCGGAGCCGCTTGCGTGCCCGGTGCCGATTCGCTCCTCGGCGGCATGGGGTCCGCACGGGCGTCGCGTTGGGTGCTCTCTTCGCACTCGATCAGCGTACGCCTCGCGTTCATGCAGCCCGCACGAGCTGCCTCGGCCGAAATACGCGCGGCGTCGGCGGCCAGCTCAACGCCAGGCAGCGTCTTCTCGAGCTCGTTGGCGCGGCGCGTAACGTCCTCCGAACGGCGCTCGGCGATCTCCACTTGACGATTGAGGCGATCGATCTCCTGCAACCAGACCCGTGCCGCCTCGCGCAGATCGACATCGGTCGCGGCGCGGATGAGGGCAGCCCGGTAAGCCTTCCGCGCCTCGTCCTTGACCGCGCTCAGCTCACGGCGGTCGCGCACTCGGGCGTCAGCCTCGCGCTGGGCGGAGACCCTCATCAGCTCTTGCTTCACAGTTCGGAGGCGCTGCTGGTGCGCGACTGCCGCCTGGGACAGCCGTTCGGCATCGGCGCACCGTGAATCGACCTCAGATCTGGCCGGGGCACAAGGGCCGGACTGAGGTAGCGTTGATAGCATGCTCACGACGGACATCGGCTCGCAGTCTGCCCGAGGCAGCTGGTGTCGTCTACGGAACGATCGGGTTAGGAGTACCTGTCCAGCGGCCGACAATCGCCGCGTGTCAGACTCGGCCTCCGATGCTACGATCGGCACGGTGGCAACAGAGCACAGTCTGCCTCGAAAGGTCTGATTTTCTTGGCCATCGATCCCAACCAGGAGTTTTTGGTTCAGCCTGTCGACGCCTCCTGGCTTCAGTGCAACATTGAATGTCAGGAAGGGTGTCCCGTGGGCACCAACTGTCGCGGCTATCTGAATCTGGCCGCTGAGGGTCGCTTCGAAGAGGGCTACATCCTCACCCGCGAGCCCAATCCGGTGGCCGGCATGTGCGCCTATGTCTGCTCGGCACCGTGCGAGCGCGCCTGCCGCCGCGGCGACATAGATCGACCGCTGGCCATTCGGGCCATGAAGCGTTTCCTGGTCGAGTGGCACCAGTCGTCGGGCATTCCCGATGACATGCCTGCCATCACACCGCGCGATACCAAGGTTGCGATCGTCGGCGCCGGGCCGGCGGGCATCTCCGTCGCGCGCGAGCTGGCCACGGCCGGCCATCAGGTCACGGTCTTCGACGAGCTGCCCTACGGCGGCGGCACGATGCTCATCGGCGTCCCTGCCTTCCGACTGCCGCGCGAAGCGATCGAG
>JBBQEC010000353.1:0-1644 GCA_038320305.1 Candidatus Limnocylindrales bacterium
CGTCAGCTCGACCTCGTCGTCGCGCTCCTCGACCTCGATGTGGACACCGTCGGGATTGTCGACCAACGCGCGGGCGACGTAGTCAAGGAACTCCTTCATTCGGCGACCTTCGCTTCGCTATTCGGCGTGCTCTTCGTCTCAGCCTTGGGCTTGCGAGCCCGCGGCTTCTTCGCGGCCGGTTCGACCGCCTCGGCTGTTGGCGCGTCCTTGCCGATGCCGACCTGGCGCATCAGCTTGGCCACGGTCTCGGACGGCTGCGCGCCCTTGGAGATCCAGGCGTTGAGCCTGTCGGCGTCGATCTGCACCGTCGCCGGATCAGTCAGTGGGTTGTAGAAACCCAAGATCTCGAGCGCACGCCCATCCCGGGCGCGACGGCTGTCGATCGCAATGACCCGGTAGGACGGGCGCTTGGTGGCCCCCACGCGGGTCAGTCGAATACGTACTGCCAAAGTTCTCTCTTACCTCTCTGTCATGTCAGCGGTTGCTGCGTCCATTGAGCGATCACTCGATGGTGGCGATCGCGTGGAATTCGATGAGATCCTCGCGCGCCGGAGCGGTGACTCCCACGCCGGTCACGTGACTGAGGATATCGCTAGTCTCGGCCGGCAGGTCGATTGACGCTCCGAGTCCGTCGAGAATGCTCGGCAGATCGACGTACAGCTCGGTCCCCCCGCGTGCACCCGCCACGGCGAACGTGTGCTTGTATCGGTCCGATGCACTGAGCGTGTCCCCATTGGCGTGCGCGCTCACGGCTGCCGCCACGTCATCGGGAATCAACGCCACGATGATGACACCATCGGTCATCGTGTACGACACGCTGCCCGTCTGCGGGACCTCGAGCGTCGTGATCGTGACGCCCCCGGCGTCGCTGGTGGTGACCTGCGCACCACGTTGCTTGAGGGCGTCGCGTATGCGGTCCAGCGACTGCTGTCCCGCGTCAGGATTCGAAGGACGGAGCAGCAGCTGGCCGTGCGGCATCGGCTCACCTAGACCGCTGAGGGCGATCGCCGACTCGCGATCGAACAGCGGCAGGAGATCCTGGTCGACGTTGAGGCCGAGGCCGAAGGCGATGACGGCGCGTGCCTGCGCGATCACCTGCGCGATCTGTTCGGCTCCCTGCTGTCGACCGATGCTGCCCTCCGCCTGCTCGAAACCCTGTCGTAATCCAAAGACGACCGCCTCGGCCTGCGTGCCCACCGGCATCCAGCCGGAGAGGCTGGCCGGCTCGGTTGACAGCGCGAAGCCTGCTCGCCCGGAGGGGCCGGCCTGCGCCTGGTCAAAGGGCACCTGCCCGATGACGTGCAGGCCTTCGTCCTCCGCGACGAGCGCGAGGCTGGCGGTCGAGAAGCCGGCCAGCTGATTCGGCATGCCGCTCAGCGCGGCCAGGCCGTCGAGGTCGAGATAGGCGGAGGCAAGATGGTCCGGCGGCAGATCGGCCATCGCCGCACGGAACGCCGAGTCGTCGCCCAGCGACGCCGTGGCGCCCGAGCTGGTGTCGATGGCGGCACGCACCTGCGCGGGATCGCGGCCGATGACGACCAGCCGGTCGTCCGCCACGAAGGCGTACGCGCCCGTCGGACTGCTTCGCAGACTAATGTCGCGATAGCTCTCCTCGGTCGGCGCCGCGCCTTCCTGGCGAACGAG
>JBBQEC010000354.1:0-1634 GCA_038320305.1 Candidatus Limnocylindrales bacterium
GTCCTGGTAGGTGTCGGAGACTGCACCGGCGTAAGGGTCGATTCCCGTTGGGCCCGAGTACAGGGAGGCGAAACGGCTGCGCTTTGAGCCGGGCAGTGTCATTCCTACGCGCGGCTGGATCAGGCCGTAGCCGCTCGTGACGCGCTGCTCGCCCGGACGCCAGCGCGCCCGGTTGAGCGGATGAGCGATTGCCGAGATGAGCTTGCGCGCGCCGTCGCGCGGCAGGACCGTGTCCGCATCGAGGGTGATGACGAACGCACACGAGTGCCGAAACGCCTGCTCACCCAACTTAGTCGAGAAGGTGGTGTCGGTCGCACCGCGCATCTCCCGCACGAGCTCGAGCAGCGCGCCGCGCTTGCGCTCCCATCCCATCCAGAGGTTCTCGGACTCGTTGAGCTTGCGTGCGCGGACGAGCAGGTGGAACGGGCGCACACCGTGCTCCACCTCGTAGCGCTCGTTGAGTTGCGAGATGCCGCGCACTGCCGCCTCGGTGATCAGCCCATCGTCGGGGCGGCCCGGCTCGCTCGAAGGCCGCAGATCGCCCAGCAACGCGTAGCCCACGTTGAGGTCACGGTTCGCCAGATACGCGATCTCCATAGTGTCGATGACCGCCTGAGTCGCCGGCGCCGAGGAGAACAGAGCGGGCACCACCACGAGCGTTCGATGCGCGTCGTCGACGGGGAGCCGAGAGTCGAGCTTGGGCAGGATGCGCGGCGGGAACACGAACGCCGAGAGACGGTTGACCAAGACAAGCGCGACTTCGGAGAGCGGGATCACGGCCAGCAACACGAGCGCAAGGACCTGCGCCATGTCGCTGCCTTCGGCCAGGCCGTAGAGCGCCATGAGTGCGAGCAGCCCTGCCACGAACACAGAGAAGGCGCCCCAGTAGAAAAGCGCGTGATTGGCAAGCGGCCCGCGGTAGAGGGCCTCGCGCTTCTGGCGGCGGTATCCCACCAGCGGCTCGAGCCGTAGTCGTCCGTCGCCCATGAGCCACCAGCCGACATGGCCGCGCACGTCGTCGGAGGCGTCGATGGAGAGCGCCTCGTTGGCCAGCGCGACGACCTTCTCGGCAACCGCAATCTCGCTGTCGGTGGAGCGTCGCGCGATGACTTCGAGCGAGTGGCGGTACCGGTCACGGCTGGCGAAGTCCATGACCGCGTAGGTCTGCGCGGGGTCCTTGCGCAAGATTGCCTCGGCAATGGAGACGCCCTCGAAGAACTCGCGCCAGTCCAGTGCGTCGAGAAGCCGAATGCTGGTGATGGCGTTGGAGATCGAGACCTGGTTGGCGGCCTGTTCCTGCTGGGCGTCGGCTGCAGCGGACTCCAAGACGATGCCCTCGGCCGAGAGGCGCCGCTCCAGCCACGCGTTCACCGCCTCGCCGCCGGTCTCTAGCTCGCCGAGCCGCTGGGTGAGCCGCACGAAGAATGCGGCGGGGACATCACGGGTCTCGGCATCGATGGACGCGAGCAGCTCCGGGAGCGCCGAGGAGTCATCTTGGGCCGCGAGCACCAGGCGTTCCGCCCAGCGGTCGCCGGCCTTCTCGGCACGCATCGAGATGACAACCGCGCGCGAAAGGCGCGCGAGGTTCTCGACCAGCGCGATGCGGAGCATGATCGGTATCGCCCATACCTCGC
>JBBQEC010000355.1:0-1616 GCA_038320305.1 Candidatus Limnocylindrales bacterium
GCGCGTGCGCGATTTTGGGCACGCGGACATCGGCCTGGCCGTCTTCGCGCGCCAGACGCGTGACACCCACGTCCGCATCGCCATTGCCTCCGATACGGGTATCGTCGAGTTGCAGCGTGTAGCGTTCCTTGCTGGAGGCGAGGGGCGCAGGCGCGCGGCGCTGGCGACGTGCGCGGCCGTTTGGGACACGCTGCGTGAGGAGGACAACGCATGACAAATGCCAAGGATGCGCAGCGTGACCAATCGGCGGAGGCGTGCCCCGTTTGCGGTCAGCACACGTTGCACTTGCTTTACTTTCCCACCGTCGATGTCACCGGCGCGCGGCAGTACGACGACATGCTCGGCTTCGGCGATATCAAGCCGGAAGAGCCGCCCGGGATCGGCTGCACGAGTTGTGGGTCAGAGTGGCCAACGCTCGAGGACTTCCGCGCCGCGCCGAAGGGCGAGTCGCCGATGGCACGAACCGCCGCTGACGTCAACGCAGACACGGACTCCGGGGCCGACACCGGGGTCGAACCAGATGCGTAGCCGGAGGCTCAGCCCTAGGAGATCGTGATCGCGGGAGCCTGCTGAGCGGCGCGGACGCTCATGCGCGCCGCAACCGTCCGCGCCAGTGCGCGCATCACCTCCGCGCCCGAACCCGGCTCGCGCTGAGCCACGGCCGGGATGCCGGCGTCGCCACCCTGGCGCACCTTGACGTCGAGCGGAATGCCGCCGAAGTACTCGAGCTCGTTGCGCTGCGCGAATCGCTCGCCACCGCCGCGGCCGAAGATCTCTGTCACTTCCCCGCAGTGGGGACAGACGAAGGTGCTCATGTTCTCGACGAGGCCCATGACCGGCACGCTCATGCGGCGGAACATCGCCAGTGCCTTCGAAACGTCCAGGACGGCCACGTCCTGCGGCGTGGTCACGAGGAGCGCGCCGGAGATCGGCACCGCCTGGGCCAGCGTCAGCTGCGCGTCGGACGTCCCGGGCGGCAAGTCGATTACCAGGTAGTCCAAGTCACCCCAGTCCACATCGCGCAGGAACTGCTGGATCGCGCCGCCGATGAGCGGCCCGCGCCAGACGATGGGTTGGCCTTCGGGCACGAAGAACTGGATTGAGATGATCTTCACGCCGTAACGCTCGAGCGGCGTGATCTTGCCTTCTGGCGACGCAACAGGGGCGCCCTCCACGCCGAGCATGAGCGGAATGTTCGGCCCGGTGATGTCGGCATCGAGCAGTCCGACGCTGGCGCCTTCCATGGCCAATGCCACGGCCAGATTCGCGGAAACGGTCGACTTGCCAACGCCCCCCTTGCCCGACGCGACAGCGATGATGTTCTTGACGCCGGGTAGCAACTGCTGCGCCTGCACGGGCTGAGCACGACGCACCATCGCGCCCCAGGTCACTGTCACCTCCTGCGCGCCAAGCTCGGCCAGGGCGGAGTTGACGTTCCGCTCGATCTCGTCCTTGAGCGGGCACGCAGGCGTTGTGAGCTCGATCTTGAGCGCCACGTGTGCGTCGTTGATCACGACGTCCTTGACCATGTTGAGGGTCACGATGTCGCGCCCGAGCTCGGGCTCCTGGACGTTCTTCAGCGCGTCGTAGATCTGGCTTTCGGTGATCATCTGGGC
>JBBQEC010000356.1:0-1600 GCA_038320305.1 Candidatus Limnocylindrales bacterium
TTGACCCACGACCCGCGCAACAACCGGATGCGGGCGCTGTGAGAGTCCGGGCGATCAGCCGCCGCGGCGCCGGTTACGCCGCCGCCCGTCCGTGTCCTCGGTCAACGCGATTGGCTCGGGTGCCGGCGGTACGAACGGCAGCTCCCGCGGCTCGGTCATGCCCGAACGGATGATCCGGTCCAGCTCCTCCACCGCGCGCTGATCCGTCTCGATCGGCTGATACGCAGCCAGACGCCGGTCCACCTCGGCCACACAGCGCGCGTAGGTATCGGGCGCGCCGGCCTTGGTCCAGTTCTCGCGATTGTCGCGCTCCCAGGCGCGGCTCGGCAGGTGGAGTGTCGTGGGCCAATGGGCCGTCGTGTGCTCGGCCATGATCAGGTGCTGGTCGGTCATCAGGTGGGCCAGCAGATCGTCGATTGGAAGGTCGTCAACGGGCGCAACGTCGCGCACGAAGTGCAGCACCTGGGCGCAGACCTCGTCGTCGAAGACCAGCTTGGGCAGGCTGAACACGAGCAGGAAGTCGAGCATCCCGGGTCCTGACACGCTGTTGACGCCGGCCAGCGCAGCGAGCATCGCGCTCCCGAACGTTTCGGCACCGGCCTGGGCATCGAGCACCTTGGCGTCCGACAGCGCCATGTACGACTGCGTCGGCAGATTGAGCGACTTGGCGACCTCGACATAGGCGACATCCAGCTGGAGTGCCTCGATCGCCGCCATCGGCGAGCTGGCGATCTTCATGTGGAACGTGGCGGGAGCACCGCCGAACAGCACGGGCGCCCCCGGACGAATGACCTGGGCCATCGTGATCCCCGCCAGCACGTCGATCGTGTGGAAGACCGTGGCGCCGACCGTGGTCACTGGCGCGATCAGGCCCTGGAGTGTCACCGGCACGATCTCGACCGGGATCCCGGCCTCGACGCAGTCGATCAGGTTCTGGCAGGAGTCCTCGCTGTACCGGAAGTTGCCGCTGGCGGTGATCGTGAAGATGGACATCGGGTGCTCGATGAGGTCGTCGAGACCGCGGCGGAAGAGCTGCATCATCTCGACCATCCCCGGGACACCATGCTCGGTGAAGGCGCCCGAGACGATCGGCCGCTTCGAGTTGGTCAGGGAGAGCCGCAGGCGCCACGCATCGGAGACGCCGGCCTCGATGTCGTCGTTGGTCGAGAACGCCGTGGCCAGGTAGGCGATGTTCGGCAGCCCGTTGGCCAGGCGGACGTACTCGACGAAATCGACCGTGTCCGCCAGCCGGACCTCGCCGGTCCGATGGTCCATGACCTTGAGGCCCGATGAGCCCGGCACGAAGTGAACCCGGTCGCCGCCAAGATCCGAATGCGCATTGCCGTCCCGGTCGAAAAGCTGGAAGCTCGCCGGCGCGGAGACCACAGCCGCCTCGACGATCGCCCGCGGGAAGAGCACGCGCGTACCCGTGGCATCCATCGGCAGCCCGTGCTGTATTAGGCGGCGCCGCATTTCGGCTCCGCGGATCTCCATGCCGGTCGTCGCGAGGACGCGCATCGCTTCGTCCAGGATGCGGCCGATGAGAGCGTTGTCCAGGACCTTGATCGTTGGGCGCATCAGTCCTCCGTGGTGCCGGGTT
>JBBQEC010000357.1:0-1599 GCA_038320305.1 Candidatus Limnocylindrales bacterium
TCGAAGCGCGCCTGAAAGAATCGCAGCAGTTCTGGCTCGTACGTGAAACGCAGTCCCAGCACCTGCCCACGCCGGTTGAACACCTCGGCCACGCTCTCGGCCACCACGTCCATGTGCGCCTGCGTGTACACGCGACGCGGACTTGTGAGGCGCACGAGCTCGAGCGCTGGATACCGGTTTTCCCGGGTCTTCGCATCGCGGCCCGCCGACACGGCGCCGCGCTCCATCGCGCGCACCCCCGATTCGAGGTAGAGCACGGCGGCGAGGGCCTGCGCCGGAAACTGATCGCGCGGAAGATGCGACAGGATCGCCGCAGCATCGAGGAAGACGGCGTGGCCGCCCAGGGGCCGTACCACGGGCACTCCGGCATCGATCAGCCGCTTGCCGAGGTAGTGCACCTGCCCAATGCGGCTCCGGATGTGGTCTCCCTCGATTGACTCGCGAATGCCGATCGCCATCGCCTCCATGTCGCGGCCCGCGAGCCCGCCGTACGTATGCAGCCCCTCGTATACGACCACCAGCTCGCGCGCCTGCTCGGCCAGCCGCTCCTCGCGGAGTCCCAGCCAGCCACCGATGTTCACCAGCGAGTCCTTTTTGCCGGACATCGTGGCGCCATCGGCGCACCCGCACAGCAGGCGAAGAATCTCGGCCACCGTGTGGTCGCGCATGCCGGGCTCGCGCTGCTGGATGAACCAGGCGTTCTCGACGGCACGCGTGGCGTCGAGCATGACCTTGATGCCGCGGGCGTGACAGTACTTCGACACTGCGACCAGGTTCGCCATGCTCACCGGCTGCCCGCCCGCGAGGTTGACCGTCACCGCGACGCAGACGTACGGCACCCGCTCGGCGCCGACCTCACCGACCAGGGCGTCGAGCTTGGCGAGGTCGATGTTGCCCTTGAACGGGTGCTCCGACGCCGGGTCGTGCGCCTCGTCAATGATGACGTCATGGAAGGTGCCGCCGGCGAGTTCCTGGTGCAGTCGCGTGGTCGTGAAGTACATGTTGCCGGGGACGTGGTCGCCCGGGCTGATCAACAGCTTGGAGAGGAGGTGCTCGGCGCCGCGCCCCTGGTGCGTCGGGATCAGCTCCTCGTAGCCATAGGTTGACCGGACCGCCTCCTCGAGGTGGTAGTAGTTGCGCGAGCCGGCATAGGCCTCGTCGCCGAGCATCATTCCCGCCCACTGCCGGTCGCTCATCGCGTTGGTGCCGGAGTCGGTGAGGAGGTCGATGTAGACATCCTCGGAGCGAATCAGGAAGGTGTTGTAGCCGGCGTCGCGGATGTGGCGCTCGCGCTCGGCGCGGGTGGTCATGTGGATCGGCTCGACCACCTTGATCTTCCAGGGCTCGGCCCAGCTGCGATGGCGCGTCATCTCCATGCTCCCGGCTGCTCGAGAATACCCAAGATCGTGGTGGCGATGGCGTCCTGAAAAGGGGGCCGCGGTGGTCGGGATACGCCGCCTGCTCAGCGACGTCCGCCGGTCACGCGGCAGCGGGTCTCGGCGATGCTGGCTACTTCGGCTCCCGGAGCGAGTCCTTGGCGATGTATGGCACGCCGTCGGAGAGCCACTTCGGCGCCGGACTCCCCTTGAGGTAGTGATC
>JBBQEC010000358.1:0-1598 GCA_038320305.1 Candidatus Limnocylindrales bacterium
GCCAGCGTCAGGTCGAAGAGATCGAGGGCACGCTCCAGTGCGCCGTCGAAGCGTGTGGCGTTGCCAGCCGCCTTGGCGTTGATCGCTCGGCCGACTTCGGACCCGATGTTGCCGAGCTGATCGGCCAGCGGCCGGCTCCCCCAGCGTTCCGCCGTCAGCCCCTGGTGCGTGCCCACTACGCGACCAATCTGCCGACGATCGCTTGGATCTCGGCACGAATGGCAGGATCGTCCACCGAGCGCGACCGGTTCCCCTGACCAGGGCGCAGATTGATCATCGAGTCGAACTCGATGAAGTCGTCCGTTCCATGTTGGTCGGGGTACAAGTTGATCCCCCATAGGTCGCGTTGACGCGATCCCAGGTCGAGCAGGACGGCCTCCTCATCGGCATGCATCAGCCCACCAATGGCCATGCTCCGACCGGCGACGTCGACGACGGCCTTGACCAGCTGGCCCGTGATGCGACCGGCCAACTCCGCGAGATGCGACACGCGCACCGGGCTGTCGTCGCGAACGATCTCGATCTCGGTGGATTCGGATTCCATCAGGTGCCTCGGTGCCGCGCCGGTTGGTAGATGAGGGTACGGCACGAGGAGGTCTGACGCGGGCACGATCTTGGCCAGACCCACGTGAGATGCCGCTGGCGGCCGTCGCCGATGAGCACTCACTTGCCGCTGTGGGTCCGGTCGCAGGCAAACGCCTAGTTGGGCACCAGGACGGCGCGCCCCACGACCCGGCCGGCCCAGAGGTCGTCCACTGCCGTGTTGATCTCGTGGAGCGGATAGGCCCTCGTCGTCAGCTTGACCTGGCCGGCTGCTGCGAGGCTGACGAGCTCCTCGAGCTCCGAATGCGTGCCCACGAGGTTGCCCACGATGCTCAACTCGTTGGCGACGATGGTGCTGGTCGGGATGCTGAGATTGCCGCCGTACCCGACCATGAAGTACGTGCCTCCGCGGCGGAGCATCTCGATCGCCTGGCGGGGCGCATCGCCGTCGCCGACGAAGTCGATCACGACCTGCGTCCCACCACCGCTCAGCTCGCGGACCGCTGCGACCGCGGAGTCGCGGCCCTTGACGCTGTGATCGGCGCCGAGCGCACGAGCCAGCCCGAGCGCCTCGTCCGAGATGTCGACGGCAATGACGGGCCGCGGGCTCTTTCCGATCCCGGCGTCCCCGGCAACGATGACCACCCGTCCATCACCCCGACGGGCCGCGAGCAGGGCCTCCTGGAGCGCGGATGTCTCCTCAGCGCGGTCGATCTGAACGTCTTTAGGCACCGCGGAATGCCAGGGGCCAAAGTGAAGCGGGAGACGGTCCCGGGAGCGCCGCGCGAGCGGAGCGGGCGATCGGCGATGGAATCGAGTTCTGCAATCGTCTACGCTGAGACGCCGGCTGGAGCCGATGATGTCATGCGGAGGTTAGAGCGGAACCAACCATGTCGAGCACGCGAAGACTGACCGCCGCGCAGGCCCTGATCGAGTACCTCACGGTTCAGGCCGTGGAGCGGGATGGCGCCACCCAGCAGTTCATCGCGGGCGTGTTCGGGATCTTCGGACATGGCAACGTCGCCGGTATCGGTGAGGCGCTCGAGGCGGCCAAG
>JBBQEC010000359.1:0-1597 GCA_038320305.1 Candidatus Limnocylindrales bacterium
ACAGGTCGAACAGGGCGAGCGGTTGCTGGCGATCGAGGCGATGAAGATGGAGAACGAGATTCGCGCGCCGCACGCGGGCAAAGTGCTGTCAATTCGGATTGAGGCCGGCGCGCGCGTCGAACGCAACGATGAGTTGCTGACGGTCGGCCAGTAGCCCTCGCTAGACTCCGGTTCTCATGACTGACGAGCACGCCCGCCGCTTCGCGACGACCAGCGATATCGAGATCGAGCCGCTCTACGGCCCGGATGCCCTGTCCGGCTGGGATCCGCAGGCGCAGCTCGGCCGGCCGGGCGAATATCCGTTCACGCGCGGCGTACAGCCCACGATGTACCGTGGCCGCCTGTGGACGATGCGCCAGTACGCGGGCTTTGCCAGCGCGGCGGAGACCAACCGTCGCTTCAAGTACCTGCTCGAACAGGGCCAGACGGGTTTGTCGGTAGCGTTCGATCTGCCCACGCAGATGGGCTACGACGCCGACTCTCCGTCCGCGGTGGGGGAGGTGGGTCGAGTCGGTGTGCCGATCGGCTCGATCGAGGACATGGAGGTCCTGACCGAGGGTCTGCCGCTGGGCGACGTCACGACGTCGATGACGATCAACGCCACGGCGGCGGTCCTGCTGGCGTTCTATGTCGCCGTCGCGGACGCACGCGGCATCCCGCGCACAAAGCTGGGCGGCACGATCCAGAACGACATCCTCAAGGAGTACATCGCGCGCGGCACGTACATCTATCCGACCACGGCCTCGATGCGCCTGGTGACGGACATCTTCGAGTTCAGCGCCAAGGAGCTGCCGCGCTGGAATACGATCTCGATCAGCGGCTACCACATGCGCGAGGCCGGCGCGACTGCCGCTCAGGAGCTCGCGTTCACGCTCGCTGATGGCATTGCCTATGTCGAAGGTGCGCGCGAGCGTGGCCTCGACGTCGATGCCTTTGCCGGCCGCCTGAGCTTTTTCTTCGCAGCCTGGAGCGACCTGTTCGAGGAGGTCGCCAAGTTCCGCGCAGCACGGCGAATGTGGGCACGCATCATGCGCGACCGCTTCGGTGCCAAGGAGGCGCGCAGCATGATGTGCCGCTTCCACGTCCAGACCGCCGGATCGAGCCTGACCGCCCAATCGATCGACAACAACGTCGTGCGAACCACGGTGCAGGCACTCGCAGCAGTCCTGGGCGGCGCCCAGAGCCTGCATACCAACGCCCGCGACGAGGCCCTCGCGCTGCCCACGGAGGGCGCAGCCCGCCTGGCACTGCGCACACAGCAGATCATTGCCTACGAGTCAGGTGTGGCGGCCACACCGGATCCGCTTGCGGGCAGCTACTACGTCGAGCGCCTGACCGATGAGCTCGAGGACGCAGCCAGCGACTACCTGGCACGGATCGATGGGATGGGCGGCGCGCTCAAGGCCATCGATGCAGGCTTTCAGCAGCGTGAGATTCAGGAGGCGGCTTATCGGACGCAGCGCGAGGTGGAGGCGGGGGAGCAGGTTGTCGTCGGGGTCAACAAGTTCCGCGACGACGAGGTCCACACTCCTGAGCTACAGCGCATCGACCCGGCCGGTGAGCGTCAACAGGTCGAGCGGATCAGGCGCGTTCGCGC
>JBBQEC010000360.1:0-1550 GCA_038320305.1 Candidatus Limnocylindrales bacterium
GCCCTGTTCCTTGTTGTCCTGATCGGCCGGGCGGGCGTGCGCAACGCCGGAGCCGAGCGCGATGCACAGCGCAAGGCTGAAATAGCGGGAGAGGTGTGTGCGTGGCGTCATGATCCCACCGTAGCGGGAATGTGACGCGTAGGCTGTACACAAGCGCACAACGTCCGATACCCGACGTCCACGGGGATGTCCCGTCGGCTGTTGAAATTCAGCGACGGCTCGGTTGACGGTCCCTACTATGCAACGTTCTCTTCGGCGATGACAAGTCCGAGCTGCTGATCACGGGTGCGGAGCGCGGCCACGAGGGTGGGCATCTCCGCGCAGCCCTTGAGGCGACGAAAGCCCTTCACGGCTTCGAGGACGCCGACCGCGACCCACCGCACGATCATCTTGCCGTGCCGCCAGCGTTTCACGTGGTGCTTGATGTGACGCGTGCGGCTCATCAAACTTTCGATCGCGTTCGTCGTGGCGAGCGAGCGCTGCAGCCGCGCCGACACGCGCAGTGTGAGCACCGTCAGCGTCTCGTCCAGGCCCTCGCGGACACTCGCGGCCGCGCTCGGATACGCGTCTTCCAATCGGCGCGCCAGGTCGTGCAACAGCCGACGCGCTTTTGCGACATCGGTCCTGCCGTAGGCGCGCGTCAGGATGGCCTGGGTGGCGGCCCGCTGGTGCTCGGGCAGATGATCCAGTACGTTGCGCATCTTATGCACTTGACAGCGTTGGATCAGCGCGGCCTCGCCCCACATCTGGCGCACGGCTTTGTGCAGCGCGGTCGAGCCATCGAGGATGACCAACAGGCTCCGATCGGTCCGCAACCCGCGGCTCTGCAGGTTCGCCAGCAAGCTCTGACAGAGCGCCGCGTTCTCCGTCGCCCCGTCCCACAGGCCCAGCACGTGTTTCTGGCCCGTGGCATCGATCCCCAGCGCGACCACCAGGCAATGGTCACGGACATGCAGCCCATCGACCAACAACGCGACGAGATCGAGATCGGCCAACGACCGCCCGCGCCATTGCTCCAATTGCGCGGCGGTTTGCGCGACGAAGCGCCGACTCACGGCGCTCTTGCTCGTGCCGCGACTCGTCAGCGCCTCGCCGATCGGCTCCAGGCTTCGCGCATACTGGCGCGTCGACACGCCCACCAGCATCTGTTCGACGACGCGTCGATTCAACGGATCGGTGTGGGCCATCGCCTGGAACGTGGGCAGCGCCACCTCGTGGCCGTCCGCGCGCACGCGCGGTCGGCGCACCGCTACCTTGCGCCCACCCAGGACGACCTCACTGGCGACCGTACCGGCACGGGAGGCCGGCTGCTGTGGCTCGTGCGCATAGCGCACGCCACACAGCGCGACGCGATCCTCTTCCATCATGGCCTCCAGCACTTTCATGCCCGATCGGACGGCGAGCTCCAACAACTCGGTGCGGGTATCGACCAGGAGATCAACGAGCGGCAGGTGACGAGTGGTCGGGACAAGGGCGACTTGGCGCGGGGGGATGACTGGTGCAAGACTTTCGTTTCATGGCGGCTCCTTCTGTGAGGCCTTGGCCTCGGG
>JBBQEC010000361.1:0-1545 GCA_038320305.1 Candidatus Limnocylindrales bacterium
GGTGGTCGGACGCGACCGACAGCCGCTATCTGCTCAACCGCGCGCTCGCGCTGATGTGGCTGCACGTCCGTTGGCGCAAGCCGGCGGTCGATGGCGAAGTCGAGCTGCTCGGGGACGTCCATCGACTGCTCTCGAAGGCATATCCGATCGAACCCGACCTGCCGTACCCGTGGCACGCCTGGGCGGAGATCCTCTCGGACTCCGGGATCGAGGACGGCATGTCTCGCCAGGTCAACTCACGTACCCGGGTCGAAGCGCCCGAGGCATTGATCGGCTACCGGCGCGACCCCGTGTCGATCACGCACGAGGGCTGGGTCATCGAGGTGCCGGGCGAGTTCGCCGAGCGGCGCACGGATGAGGAGTGGTGGGGCGGCGGCGCTGGCCGAAGCGTGACGCTGGCCGCGACCGACACGGGCTCGATGGCGGCTCATGCATTCCTGACCCAGGTGGCCGGCGATCTCGGCCAGGAGGCGCTCACGCACCAGGCGGGTCCGGTCGTCGGCCGGGCGCGGATCATCACCGACGAGAGTTCCGGGGTGTCGGTCGGCGTGCTGGACGGCTATTCCGCGGTCAACGGCTCGGGCGCGGCGATCCGCATCACCTTCGACGACCCGAACGACTGGCAGTGGGCGCTCGATCTGTGGCGGTCGCTCGCCCCGGGCTGACCCACGGCGCCGCGGTCAGCCGTTGAAGACGCGCTGGACTTCTCGTAGGCCGTCGACCAGGGCATCGATGTCGGACTTCGTCGAGTAGACGCTGAACGACGCGCGGGCCGTGGCCGCGAGGTCGAGCCGTTCGTGGAGCGGCATCGTGCAGTGGTGGCCGGCACGGACCGCGATCCCGAAGCGGTCCAGCACCTGGGCCACGTCGTGCGGGTGGATGCCGGGCAGGTTGAACGGCACGACGCCGCCACGAACCTCGGGATCCAGAGGCCCGTACAGCTCGATGCCCGGGACCTCGCGCGGCAGCACCTCGAGCGCGTAGGTCACGAGCTCGCGCTCGTGCGCGCGGACCGCCTCCATGCCGATCCCCATCAGGTAATCCGCGGCGACACCCAGGCCGATGGCGTCACCGACCGCCGGCGTCCCAGCTTCGAATTTCCACGGGATCTCGTTGAACTCGCTCCGGCGCAGGTGGACCTCGCGGATCATCTCGCCGCCGGCGAGGAACGGGGGCATCGCCTCGAGCAGTTCGCGTCGAGCCCACAGTGCGCCCGAGCCCATCGGGCCGAGAATCTTGTGGCCGCTGAACGCGTAGAAGTCGCAGCCGATCGCCTGGACGTCGACCGGGACGTGCGGCACGGCCTGCGCGCCATCGACCAGCACCAGCGCGCCGGCTGCGTGCGCCATCTCGGTCATCTCGCGGACCGGGTTGATCGTGCCGAGCGTGTTGCTGACGTGGGTAAAGGCGACGAGCTTCGGCTTGAGTCGCAGCAGCACTTCGAAGACGTCGAGGCGGAGAATGCCGTCATCGGTGATCGGGATGAACTCGAGGTCGCCGTCCTGATCCTGGACGAGGAGCTGCCACGGGACGAGGTTCGCGTGG
>JBBQEC010000362.1:0-1539 GCA_038320305.1 Candidatus Limnocylindrales bacterium
CTTCCGGCTCCGGGGCAAGCGACAGGCGGTGCTGACCGGCGAGAAGGACCGCTGACCTGCTCAGTTTTCAGCCGGCGATTCCTGCTCAGGTTTGGACCGGCGTTGACAGTGCCGCTGCAAAGTCATAGGTAGCGCCTCGCGAGAAGAGCAACCCAGGGCGATTTGATCGCCTGCCTCGAATGAGTCGGCGCCCACAACGATTCGTTCCATCTCTGCTGCCGCACGACGGTCGGTCGAGCCAGGCATGGGCTCTCGTGTCGCGAGCGACGGCAGGATGGAACGAATTCGCTTGTCCGGATGCTCATGATGGGTAGTGCGGTCAGCTTGATCGCCACGAGGTATGCGCCCGAATGCGGCAAGATCTCGTCATCCGAGCCAGGAACGGCGACCGCGAGGCCTTCTCGCAGCTTGCCGCCGGATCGTTGGCCAGCTATTCCGGACCGCCCGGCTGATCGTCCGGGACCACGATCGCGCCTCCGACGCGGTTCAGGAGGCGCTGCTCCGCGAGCGGCCCGTCTTTTGCACCGTTTTTTCTGGACGTCATCCCGGCCGTTGGTCCGTTGCGACCGGGCACGTCCTCACACTTGAACGTGGACGAGGTCGGCATCAACGTGTGTTTCAAGGTCCCTGAGGTTTGGAGCTGGGACGGCCGCGCGCTGCGCAAGGATGGTGTCGGATTGCCGGGTGGCGCGGCGATCAGCTTCTTCGGCCGAGTCGCAGAGGTGACCGTCTACGCGAATCCGTGCCACTGGACGGAGGGACGATCGGCCGCGTCCACGGACACGATCTGCGGTTTCGTTGCCGCTCGCCGCGCAGCCGTCGCGGAGCCCGACGATGCCGACCGACCAAGCTGCATCGACCGTTCTCATGCCCGGTCGTGGGCCCGGCAAGATGGTCGACTTGATGGTTCCTGCCGATCTCGACCTGGCCAGCTGCGACGAGGGCGAGTATCGGAGCTCGAGCATCGGCGACGTCAGTCGGTCGCACGAGGGCGCGGGACAGCGCGACCGCGTCTCGATCATCGACATCTACGGCATTGCCGGCGGCGTGAGTGGCCCTGGCGGGATCATCATCGATGCCGCAACCTTCCCGAATACCTCGCCCACGGTCATGGCCGAGGTGGACGCGATCCTCGACGGCATCCACCTTGGTTATTGGGGTTGACCTGGACCGGACGACCGCGGCCGGCCCCGCCTATTCGCTGAAGCGCTCTTCCTTCCAAGGGTCGGCGTCGTTGTTGTAGCCGTAGCGCTCCCAGAAGCCGAGCTGGTCGTGGTCGAGGAACTCGAGGCCGCGGACCCACTTGCTGCTCTTCCAGAAATAGCGCTTGGGGATCAGCATCCGGAGCGGATAACCGTGCTCGAGCTCGAGCGGCACGCCGCCGAACGTGTCGGCCAGCAGGACATCGTCGTCATCGAGGATGCTCAGGGGCACGTTGGCCGTGTAGCCCTGTTCGGCGTGCGAGACGACGTGCGTCGCGCTCGGTCGGACGCCGGCCATCTCGAGGATCGTCTGGATCGGGACGCCCTCCCAGGTCGT
>JBBQEC010000363.1:0-1512 GCA_038320305.1 Candidatus Limnocylindrales bacterium
GACGACTTCGCACCACGGCTGAGCTTCTTCTTCAATTCGCACAACGACTTCTTCGAGGAGATCGCCAAGTTCCGCGCCTCACGTCGCATCTGGTACAAGCTCGCCCGCGAACGCTTCGGCGCCGAGAACGAGCGCTCCACGTGGATGCGCTTCCACACCCAGACGGCCGGCGTGTCATTGACGGCCCAGCAGCCGCTCAACAACCTCACCCGCGTCGCCATCCAGGCGCTGGCAGGCGTCCTCGGCGGCACGCAATCGCTGCATACCGATGCGTACGACGAGGCGTGGGCGGTTCCCTCGGAAGAGGCCGCTCTGATCGCACTGCGTCAGCAGCAGATCCTGGCCGAGGAGTCCGGCGCCGCGAACACGGTCGATCCACTGGCCGGCTCCTATTTCGTCGAGACGCTCACGAATCAGACCGAGCAGCGGGCGTGGGACTACATCCGCCAGATCGACGACCTCGGCGGCATGGTCCGCGCCATCGAGCAGGGATTCCCGCAGGCGGAGATCGCCGATGCCGCCTACGAGCAGACGCGCGAGCTCGAGGAGCACGAACGCGACATCGTGGGCGTCACCAAGTACGCGAACCCCGGAGAAGAGCCGACCATCCCGCTGCTGAGCATCTCGCGCGAGCAGGAGGCGCGACACCTCGGACGCCTGGCGCGCGTGCAGTCGGAGCGCGACGCAGCCGCGCACGCCGCCGCCATGCGACGCTTCGAGGACGAGGCGCGGCGCGGCGACGTGAACCTGATGCCGGCCATCATCGAGTGCGTGCGCGCCTATGCCACCCTCGGCGAGATGTGCGGCGTGCTGCGGCACGTCTACGGGGAGTACCGCGAGCCGCTCGCCGTCTAGCAGGGGAACGGCGCGGTTCCCGGCGCGCCAGTGGGCCGCCGCCGAGAGAATCGCAGGGCACGCGCCCGCGCCGTTCCCCCGCGAGGCGATCGTGCCACACCACCCATTACCAGCCGCTTACTGGCGGCTTACTGAATCGGCCTCACCCGCGCTCGTCCACGAGCCCTCGGTACAGCGCCTCGTACTCATCCACCATCCGACCGGTCGAGAACCGCTCCAACGCACGTTCACGAATCCGCACCCGATCCAGCTCACCAACCTTCTCAACGGCAAGCGCCGCCTCGGTCATGTCCGTCCCGGCGTAGGCCGACGGCGGGACCGGAATCATCGGTGCCACCAAGGGGCAATGCGCAGCTTCGGTGATGACACACCGTGCGCCAAAGCATGGCCCATGTCCGCGTCCCCGCCTATCCTGCCCAGACCAATGAAGCTCCACCTCGTCGACGCAACCTTCGAGCTGTTCCGCGCCCACTTTTCGCGCCCACCCGAGAACGCGCCGGACGGCCGACCGGTGAACGCCATTCACGGGCTGCTCGACTCGATGCTGTCGCTGCTGCGCGAGCCTGACGTGACCCATATCGCTGCCGCAACTGACCACGTCATCGCCTCGTGGCGCAACGATGTCTATCCCGGCTACAAGACCGATGCCGGCGTGCC
>JBBQEC010000364.1:0-1502 GCA_038320305.1 Candidatus Limnocylindrales bacterium
GTGATCGGCGGCCACAAGCGCAGCGTCCCATTTGCCGAGCAGGAGCAGGATCATCGCTCGCCAAGCGACCAGGTGCATCGTCCATTCAAGGGCTTGCCCCGGCTGCACCACCGCCAGCCCCGCCTCCGATATCTGGTCGCCCTCCTCGAGATCTCCCGCCACGGCCGCCGACCACGCGGCTGCCGCATAGGCGTCGACGCGCTCAATTAGGGATAGCCGACCGCCCATTGCGATGCGCTGCAGGCTGAGGCGCTTGGCCTCGTTCCACTGACCGCGCCCCTGGGCCAGTGAGGCCAGGGCATCCAGGGCCGCGCTTTGAACGTTGGCGTCGTCAAGGGTGCGAGCGATTTGAAGTGCCTGGTCGGCGGACTCCACTGCAGCGGCAGCCTCACGATCCGTGACCTTCGCGCCGGTCGCACCGATCCAGAAGGGGAAGAACGAATCAGCTGCCAGGAACAAGGCGCGCGCATGAGCGTCAGGCGCGCGGTCGAAAATCGAGCGGCCTTGCGCGCGCGATGCCAGGACGTCCTCGTTTGACCTGCGCGCGGTAACCGCTCCGTGTGAGCGCATCTCCACCATCAGGCGCCTGGCGATGACACGCAATTGGAAATCCGGAGTGCGGCCCGCGGCGGCGCCAAGCTCGAGCGCCTTTTCGTAAAGCATCATCGAAGCGTTCCCGTTGATCTCCACGTCGCCGAAGAGCTCGTACAGCTCAGGTAGATGCTCCGGCCGCGCAAACTCGACCGCCGCCGCAACATGGCCGCGCGCCTCCACCGTTGCTGCTGCCGATCTGGCGACCTCGGCGGCCTTGACCAGCCACTCGCGCGCCGAATCGCGCAAAGCGTCCGCGTCATCCAGATCCATCGCGGTCGCGAGCGAGGCTGCTTCTCGAAAGTGGTAGGCGACGAGCTCGGCGAGCGCTTCCTCACGACCGGTGGCCCTGCTTTGCAGCCATCTGCCGGCGGAGCCATGGAGCCCCGCCCTTGTCGCGCGCGACAGTGTTGAGTACGCAACTTCGCGGATGACGATGTGCCGAAACGTATAGCCGTCCGCTCCTGTGGGCCGCACGAGATCGCGCTCGCTCAGGCTTTCTGAAATCTGCGCGACGGATTCTCCGTCGACTCCGTCGCGACCGATGAGCGCCGCCACGCCCTGCGGCCGGAACGTGCGCCCGAACACGGAGCCAACGCGCAGAACCTCGCGCTCGTTGTCGGGCAGCTCGTCGAGACGGGCGAGAACAGTTGCCTGCACCGTGTCGGGCAAGCGGGCAAGGGCAGCCTCGATCTGCGCGGGATCGCCGAAGGAGTGCACTCGCTCGAGCACCGCCGCGATGATTTCACCGGCGAAAAAGGGGTTGCCTTCGGCCCGCGCAACGATGGCGCTGACAAGCCCGTCAGGAGCACCTTCGGCCAGGGTTCGCACAAGCTGCTCTGACGCTCGATCATCAAGAGGCTCGAGCGCAATCGAGACGTTGTTGCGGCGACCGCCACCCCAGTTGGGCC
>JBBQEC010000365.1:0-1501 GCA_038320305.1 Candidatus Limnocylindrales bacterium
ACACCCACCCTGAAGCCCACCTACTCGGCCGAGCCCACGCGGTCCGCCACCCCGTCGCCAACGCCTTCGCCAACGCCCCCCCCCACCCCCCCGCCCACGCCGACTACGACACCATCACCCACGCCCCCACCCACACCCACCCCGACGCCGACGCCGGCCCCGACCGCGCCGGCCTACGGACTGGTGATCCTCGAGCCCATCGACGGGACTTCGTCATCCGACCGCGTGATCGCCGTCCGCGGGTTTGCTCAGCCCAATGCGACCGTCGTGCGCGAAGTGCCGTTGTGGTTCGACCAGACCGCCCCAGCTGACGGCGCAGGAGGCTGGTCAATGTTGGTCGAACTGGCCATAGGTGACAACGAACTGAACTTCCGCGTCGGCGATGATGGCGGCACGCGTGTGACGATCCATGTGAATTACGGCGGCTGATGACTGACTGGGGTGAGGTGCTTGTCGTCGGCTCGATCAATGTCGACCTGGTCGTGCACGTGGCGCAGCTGCCCGCGTCAGGTCAGACCGTCACCGGCGGCGTTTTCGCGCGGCACCACGGTGGCAAGGGCGCCAACCAGGCGGTCGCGGCCGCGCGGCTTGGTGCCGCAGTGACGATGGTCGGCGCGGTCGGGGACGACGAGTTCGGGCGCGGCGCACTGGCCGATCTCGCGCGCGAGGGCGTCGACATCAGCCGCATCGCGGTCCTGGCCGGCCAGACCACCGGACTGGCGCTGATCGCGGTCGATGAACATGGCGAAAACCAGATCGTCGTGGCGTCGGGCGCCAACGCGGCCCTTGATGGCGTGGCCGTTGAGCAGGCCCTGAACGGGTACGTGCCGGGTCCGGCAAGCGTCGCGCTGCTCAGCTTTGAGCTGGGCGACGCCGCGATCATGGCCGCCGCCCGGTTCGGGGTCGCTCACGGCATGCGCCTCCTCGTGAACCCGGCTCCGGCGCGGCCGTTGCCGGAGGGGCTGACCGCGCTGTCGCCGATCATGCTGCCCAACGAGGGCGAGAGCGCCGCACTCACCGGCCTGAGCGACCCGCGCGCCGCCGCACTGGCACTCGCCAGGAGAACCGGTGCGCCCGTGATCGTGACTCTCGGCGCGGACGGCGCGCTGCTTTGTGAGCCTGGCGGCTCGCAGGAGCGATTGCCCGCACCCGTCGTAGAGGTGGTCGACACCACCGGTGCTGGCGACGCGTTTGTTGGCGCGCTGGCAAGTCAACTGGCGGCGGGAAGGTCGCTGCGCGAGGCAGCGGCCGCGGCCGTCGAGGCGGCGAGTAGGTCGGTGACAATGCCCGGGGCCCGCTGATGAGCGACCTGCCCGAGCACGTCGCCAAGAACCGCGCCTATTGGGACGCGTCGCGCTGCAGGCACCTGACCTGTTGAGTTGGATTCCACTGGATTCGGACCCGGTGAAGTGGAGCGTCGCCTCGATGGCGATGATTTGCCTGGCGTTCGCAGCATGGCGCTACTTCGAGTCGTACCGATTGGCCGAACTCCCGTTGCAGG